>JBBRHI010000008.1:0-16769 GCA_038222995.1 Bacteroidia bacterium
AATATTGGTTCTGTCATAGTTAGTATATAATTGATCTCTTACATTAAAAAAAACTTGGGAGAATTGTTTTAGTAATTGGTTTTACAAAGCTGGAAAAAAATGAGTGTTTTCTGACAAAATGAAATTAACATTAGGCTGTTGTTTTCCACAATGAAAAAATGTCATCAATTGTTAGCAAACTCTAAATTCCTTGGTAGATAAGGATTATGTGTTGACATAAAAAAAAATGAAAAATAATTTGTTTTGGGTTTTGATTTCAAATTCTTTTTACTAAGTAGATAGTGCAAAATTAAAACAAGCCGGTTGTTAAGTCTTGATTGACGTAAGATTTACCTTTTTTAAAAACCGGTATAAAGAGATAATATGGTATGTTTTTAAAATAATGTGGAATAACAGGTTCGCTTTCATCCAAAAAATAAATTAATCTTAAATATAAATCAAGATGACACCTATTAAAACAATAGTATTGACAGCCGCAATAATAAGCTTATCGGCTTGCAGCAACAGAGAACAGGCCGGGATGAAAGACAGTGCAGGAACCGTCGGCGGCGCTACGGAGTTCAACATTAGTAATGAGGCCGAAAGACCGGAACCCTTAAACGAAACATCCGCTAAAACCACTGATACTGTAACCGAGCGAAAGCTGATTAAGAAAGGGGAAATAAGCTTTGAAACTAAAAGTATTTCATCCACAAAGGCTTTTCTTCAAAAAACAGTAAATGCCTATAAGGGGTATATATCCAACGAAAAAATAGAAAGCTACAGGACCAATCCTACAGAGGTGTTAACGATACGCATTCCTAGTATTCACTTTGACACACTTATTAGTAAAATAGGCCGCCGGGTGGGAGAATTTGATTCTAAAAAAATTGATATTGATGATGTAACCGCTGAATTTGTTGATGTGGAAGCCCGTTTAAAAAACAAAAAGCAATTGGAAGAGAAATATCAGGAATTGCTTAAAAAGGCTGCGAACATGGAAGACATTTTAAAAATTGAAAAGGAAATTTCGAGCATCCGCGAGGACATTGAATCTACCGAAGGCCGTTTACGTTACTTGAGCAGCCAAGTAGGCTACAGTACTTTAACGGTAACGTATTACGAGGAAAAACCCGCGTCAGGTTTTAATTTCGGCGGTAAAATAGGCGAGGCATTTTCGAGCGGAGGCACGGGGTTTTTATGGTTCCTGATCGTCATGGTTCAGCTTTGGCCATTATGGCTCATAGGCGTAGTGGTTTGGTATCTCATTCTTAAAATAGTGAAACGCCAAAAGCGAAAAACGCGTGTTCAAAATTCTCAGCAATAGAACTATTTTAACTTTAGTAGCGAACATATCAAAAAAACATTATTTTTGTTATCTCAAATTTTAAAAGAAAGACATGATCGATTTAACAGGAATTATTGCCATTAGCGGACAACCCGGATTATATAAAGTGGTTGCTCAGTCTAAAAACGGAATTATAGTAGAAAGCTTAACAGATAAAAAGCGTACCTCCATCAGCTCCACAGCTAAAGTAAGTTCGTTAGAAGATATCAGCATGTTTACAACGGGAGAAGACAAACCGGTTTCTGAGATCATGAAATCTATTTTTGATAAGGAAAAAGGCGGCCCTGCAATTGATGTGAAAGCAGACGATAAAGCAGTATCGGCTTATTTCGAATCGGTTTTACCGGAGTATGATAAAGAAAGAGTGTATACAAGTAATATGCGTAAATTATTTACCTGGTATAACGGGCTTCAAAGTACCGGTAACTTAAAGGAAAAAGAAGCGGAGAAAGCAGAAGAAGCAGGTGAGAAAAAAGTAAAAGCAGCGGTTGAGAAGAAAGCACCTGCTAAAAAAGCCGCCGCCGGTAAAGATATGGCTAAGGCTAAAACAAGCACGGGCGTTAAGAAAACAACCGGTGTAAGGAAAACAGGAACTGCTTAATTAGTTTAATTTTTATATTTTAAAAGGGTTGTCGCATCATCGACAACCCTTTTTTTATTGAAGTTTAACAAATATCCGTTTAGCATGTTTTACTTTAAAATACTAATTTCAACACGTATATTTACCTGATTATACTCTTACTATTATGCAACGTCATTATTTAGCTTCCGATTTTAAAATACAAACTTGGGACGACCTTAAACCTTTACTGGAAGAATTAAAAAACAGGACGCTTAACTCTGTTGCCGATTTAAAGCAATGGATGAAAGACCATAGCGAAGTAGAAGCGGTGATTAGTGAAGACGGCGCGTGGCGTTACATTAAGATGACCTGTGATACGCAGGATGAAAAGTTACAAAACGATTTTAATTTTTTTGTTACAGAAATTGAACCGCATATTTCTCCGTACAGTAATGATCTTAACAAAAAGCTGATTGATTGTAAATATGTTGATGAGTTGGAAAAAGACACCTACTTCGTGTATGTACGCGGTGTAAAGAAAAGCATTGAATTGTACCGTGAAGAAAACATTGCTTTAAATACAGAGCTTCGCCAAAAAGAGCAGGAGTTTGGTACTATATCGGCGGCGCAAACTATTACGCATAACGGGGAGGAAATGACCATGCAAAAAGCGGCGTCTTTTTTTAAAAATAACGACAGGAGCTTACGCGAAAAAATATATTACCAAATCCAGGAAAGAAAAGGAGTTGATGAAACAAAACTGAATGATTTATATAGTGAGCTGATTACGCTGCGCAACAAAGTAGCGTTGAACACAGGCTATGCCAATTACAGGGATTATAAGCATGAGGAGCTGGGAAGGTTTGATTACAAAGTAAAAGACTGTTATGATTTCCAGGATGCAATTCAAAAACACATTGTGCCTTTAGTAAGTGAAAATGAAAAAGTTCGCAAAACCGCTTTAAAGTTAGACGTTTACAGGCCCTGGGATAAAGAAGTGGATGTAGACGGGAAAACTCCGTTAAAGCCTTTTACAACGGGGGCCGACCTTACCGCTAAAACAATTACCTGTTTTAAAGAGATTGATCCATACTTTGCAGAATGTATCAGCACGATGCGCGATATGAAACGCCTTGATTTGGAATCGCGCATTGGTAAAGCTCCCGGAGGTTATAATTATCCTTTAATGGAAACGGATGTGCCGTTTATTTTTATGAACGCTGTCGGCTTGCACCGAGATATGGTAACCATGGTGCATGAAGGAGGGCATGCCGTGCATGCGTTTTTAGCGGCCGACTTAGAATTGACCGAGTTTAAAAGTACGCCCAGCGAAGTGGCAGAATTAGCCAGTATGAGTATGGAGCTGATCAGCATGGAACACTGGCATGCATTTTTTGAAAATAAAGATGAATTAAAGCGCGCTAAAAAAGAGCAGCTGGACAGTGTATTAAAAGGGTTGCCATGGATCGCCTCTATTGATAAATTTCAACATTGGATTTATACCCACCCTAAACATACAGTAGCAGAACGTTATGATGCCTGGATGGCCATCAGTAAAGATTTTGGGACCGGTGTGGTTGATTATACGGGCTTAGAAAATAATGTAAAACGTTCGTGGCAAAGTCAGCTGCATTTATATGAAGTGCCTTTTTATTATATTGAATACGGCATGGCCCAGTTAGGCGCTATTGCCATATGGCGCAATTACAAACAAAACCCGAAACAAGCGTTAGAAAACTATAAGAAAGCATTGGCGCTTGGGTATACTAAAACCATTCCTGAGTTATATAAAGCAGCAGGTATTAAATTCGATTTTTCGCCTGATTATGTGAAGGAATTGGCTGATTTTGTGAAGAAGGAATACGAGGCGTTGTAACGGTAATTAAATTAAAACAGTTGACTTTGGGCGTGTCCTGCGGGAGCAGGACCGGGCTGCCCGCTGCAATCTTTTACTCCACTCCGTTATGTAAAAGGATTTTCGCTTGCATCCCTCACGCTAATTTAATTTAAACGCGAAGTATAAATCAATATTACTGTTCATCGCGCGCGTCTAAAACCTAAAAATCGTCATCTTCCTCTTTCTTCTTAGGCTGCAGCCCGTTGTTGGCTTTAGGCTTTTCTTCCCCGAATTGAATTTTAAAATTTTGATTGGCTTTTTCTTGTTCCTTTAGTTTTATGGAATCCTTTTTAAATAAGCCGAACTCTTCTTTTAAAATTTGTTTAATGTTTTGTTTTTCCTGTTTAATATCTTCTTTAATTTTTTCTTTGGCACCTTTGCGGTCATACTTAATAGTAGGATTATCAATTGGCCCGGTCATTTTAATAAATACACTTCTCCTGTTCTCCGGATCGTTCTCTACTAATGATAATTCATCTTCTAAATTTTTATTTTCACGGTGTTTTTTAGAAAGTAATTCGCTTATCAATAACTGAATGTGGTAATCTACCATATTATCAAAGCGGTGTGTGCCCCATAACTCCAGGTTTACGGCGTTTGATTTAACAGAGGTTTTAGGAATAGTGATCACTTGATTTTTAATATCAATATTGCTTTGCAGCGTAGAAAACTTAATATGTTTCAGCTCATTGATATCAATATATTTAGCCAGGTTTTCCAAGGGTTTAAAGCCGATGAGTTCGCCGCGTTCAATTAATAAACTACTTGTTGCGTTAATGCTGCTTAAGTTTACATGCAATGTTTCATCCCATGTTGCGGTAAAGCTTACATGTGCGGTTACAAAGCCTTTTAACTGTTTATCCTGCAGTGTGCTTTGCCCGAAATTATTTAGTTCACCGAATAATTTTTGGATATTTAATTTTTCCAGGTCACAATCACCCGATACTTTTAAATTTTTTCCGCTTGCATCCGCAAAAGCATTTAAGGAAATTGCTCCTTCCATAGCCGATAAGCTCACGTTTTTTAAAGCGATCTTTTGATCTTTCAGTAATACATTTCCTTTTATATCTGTAGCAGTGAACTTACCGAACACTAATTTTTTAACGCTGATGTTAACGTTAAGGTCCAGTTTATTTGAAATGGCAATAGAGGAAGAACCTGAAGAAGATTTGCCTGAAGAAAATAATAAGTCTTCCAGTTCTATGTTATCGCTTGTTACATTAGCATTAATGATCAATGGCGTATTTGAATCAAATAAATAACCGAGGAAATTCGGCATTTCACCGTCTAACACAATGTCAGAAGTGCCTTTTAATATTTTTAAGTCCGATACACTCAAACGCCTGTCAGTTAGCTTTAGCTCACCTTCCGTAATATTTAAGTCTTTTGTGGATTGTTTGAATTTTGCTTTTAAGTTTTTAAGACTTGCTGCACCGCTAGCTTTAATATCGGGGCTGAATGTATTGTTTTTTAAATCGCTGATCAAACCCTCCAGGTTAGCTTTTATATCAATACTTCCGCTAATTTCACGGATGGTATCGATGGGGTAAAACGCGATCAACTCTTCCAGTTTTGTTTTAGCGGCCACATTTAATTTCAAATAGGGATCATTAAAATTATTAAGTTCCATATCACCGCTGAATGTATTGGTATTTAAATTAGCGGAAATGTTTTGCAGCTTCAGCACGCTTTGTTTTTTGCTAAGGCTTATACTTCCTTGCAAATTAACATTAGAGAGCGTTGTGTTTTGTGGTTTGTAAGTAATGGTTGCTTGCTTAATACCAAAGTCGGCGACAAGGGTTAAAGGCTTTGCCTGATGGTAGTGAAGCTCGCCTTTCGCATAAAACTCACCGTCACTTTTATAATCAGCCATCCTGTTTTGAAATTTTTCCGGTAATAATGACAGGGTAGAAGATATATCTAAATTTTTTCCGTTGAAATTTATATCTAAAGAAATAAGGCTGTCCCGGACCACAAAATTTCCGTTGCTTAAAAGCTGTGTTGAATTAAGTGTTGTCTCCGATTTTTTTATAGAGTAAGTGTTTTCGTTTACATCCAGCTCCACATCAAATTTTACATTTTTATCGTTCAGGTATTTCGTTTTCTCCACCTGAAACAAGGTTACAAAGGCGCTTCCTGCTGCGCTTAAGGCATATTTATCGTTATTGAATTTGCCTTTAAAATCAAGCTGCTTCACCTTGGTTTCAATCTTAATTTTTGCTTTACTGTTTTTATAATTTAATACAATGTTCTTCAACGTTATTTTTTCTAAAGCAAAGTTAAGGCTGTCATTACTCTTAATTGTTGTGTCTTGCTTCCAAATAATGTAATTGGTATTTCCCTTTTTATCAACGTTTAAATCGGCTTTCCCGTTTTCGAGTTCTATCTTTTTAATATGATAATTTTTATTGAAAAGATCTTTTATGTTGAATGCCAGGGTCAGCCTCTCCGTGAATAGCAATGTGTCTTTTACTTTTTCCCGGGTTGCTTCCATAATGGTAAGATCTTTAAACTCTAAAGCGCAATCGGGAAACGATCTTAAAATGGTGAGATCAATATTTGCAGGATCTATGCGTACTTCTGCATTAAGGTGCTTATTTAATTCCTTAATAATAAGTGCTTTCACATCGGCTTCATAAACATATACCAACGTTACGCTAATGGTAATAATAGATACTGCAGCGATAACGATTGTAAAAAACAATCGTTTAAAAAAGCGCAGAATGCTAAACGTTTTTTTTGGTTCCGGTATGGGTGTAAATTCTTGCAAGCGTGTTATAAATGTCAGCTTAATCGGCCTTTGTTTTAAGTAAGTAATGAGTTTGTTTAAACAATTGGTTATTCATAAATTACTTATATAATGCAGTAAAGCCTTAATAAGCACATTAATTTTAAATCATGAATTTTGATTATTTCAGTTGGGTCATTTTACCGATCCTTATTTTTATTTCGAGGCTGGGTGATGTAACGATGGCAACCCTCCGGCACATTTTTATTTCGAAAGGATTTAAAAAAATTGTTCCCGTGTTGGGTTTCTTCGAAGTATTAATTTGGCTGGTGGCTATGCGCCAGGTGTTTAGCCATTTAAATAATGCCGCTTGCTTTATTGCCTGGGCAGCGGGTTTTAGCGCAGGAACGTATTTGGGAATGTTTATTGAAGAGCGTTTAGCGATTGGGACACAAATTATCAGAGTTATTACAAACGAAACTATTTTAGAGCTCGCCGAGGTCCTTAAAAATAATCAGCAGGGAATAACTATTGTAGACGGCCATGGCGCTAAAGGGCCTGTTAAATTAATTTTTATGATCGTAAAACGTTCCAATAAAAAGCAGGTATTAGATATTGTGCATCACTATACTCCAAACGCGTTTTATTCTATTGAAGACGTAAAAAGCTTTAAACACGGCGTTTTTACAGATACCGGTAAATCAACACCAATAGGAAGGTTGTTTTCCGTGAGCTCCCAGAAATAAGATGATTGCACTAACCCTTATTAAAAATCCGTGCTTAACGATAGATAGGTAATTCCTTTTTGAACTTTTTTATCGTCTACGCCCCATGCAAAATCAACACGGATAAAGTATCCTAATAAACGGGAACGCAGCCCAAAGCCGTAACCGCCTACAATGGGTTCTTTTTGATTATAGATCGTAATGGTTACAGGATTTCCCGGGTACACATTTTTGTTTAATACATTATCGTCACTGTAAGGGTTTGAGCCATACCAAGCCATTCCAACATCCGCAAATCCTATGATCTGGAAATTTTGAATAAAGTCGGAACGGATAGGCCTGTTCAGTAAATATTTAAATATAGGAAAGCGCAATTCACTGTTAAACACAACAAAGTTATTTCCGTTTCGTATGTTTTGGTTAAAGCCGCGCATATTGGTAGCAAGTGTTTGAAACTGGTATTGATCGGGTTGAACAATATTAATGTTCTGATTAAATTTAGGGTTAACCCAATTATCCACACCGCCCATATAATAAATTAAACGATCGGTACCAAGCGACGTAGCACCTGCCAGGCGGTTTGCCCAAATAAGGTCTCTGTGAATTTTACGGTAATCACGAAAATCAAAACCCATGGTAATTAAATCATGTCGCTGTTCTTTAACCAGGCGCCAGTATTCTGTCCATAATTTAAAGCGCGTTCCGTTGTATAAATTCAATCCGCGTTTGCGTGTATTATCAAATATAAACTCGAGTTTGGCACCACCGTAATTATCATACACATTGCTTTTTGCAAGGCTTACATCACCAACGGATGCGAATACCGTTCTGTCATTACGATACATGATAGAAGCTTTAAGCGCCGTTACTTCATTAAACGGGAGTTTCCAGCTGTAACGCGCATCATGCGTTTGTATTTTTGTAACACCGTTTGTTGAATTTACTTTTAAAAACGATTGACGGTGAAGTACTAATTGTTTGTCAATTTGTTTGGCCCTGTTTTCGAAGCTTAGTAAATATTCATTATCTAGAGTGCCGGCGATCCGGAATCCTGCCACAATACGCTTGTCTTCAAACAAATCGCTTAAGCCTATTTTAAATAATAAATTTAATCCGGGATTTAAATATACCGGGCTTCCTCCGCCTGTAAATCGTTGGTAGTTGGTTCCTAAATACGAATTATCCAATTGCGTTACCACCTGGTCCGTTCTAAAGCTTGTGTAATAATTTTGTTGAATGGGAAATCTTAATTCATCAGCGCTTGATCTTTTTGTGTTCTGAGGATCGGAGTTAGCCTGGCCGTTAGCCGCAGGAGTTGTTACCACTTCTCGGGCCGGCTCTTTTTTAGGCTCTTTGCCGTTTATCGAGTAATTTTCGAAATCAATGCCTTCTGTTTTTGCAGCCGTATCCTTTTTTTGCGGCGTTACTTCTTCCTGTCTTACGGGGTTTAGTATTTTTATATTATCAGGGTCGGAAAGCATCATGGCCGGCCCTGATTTAAAATGGGTGTTATGTAATTTAACCGGTTTTACTTCACTGTAAGGCGTTACGGATGTAACCAATAATTTTTCTTTTTTATTATCGATAATAATTTGAGCAAAGGTTGTAAACTTACTGTTAATGTGTTGCTCCTCTATATTTCGCTGGTAATTGGTAATTGGTTTTGAATTATAAAAATAACGGAAATGCTCTATTGTATCCACAAACGATATGGAGCTGTCCAATACACCGATGTAACGGTTGTAAATTCCATTGGCGTCGCTTAAAAACGAAATAACACCCTTGCCGTACTCCTGCGGCTGTGTTTCATTAGTTTGAGGGGTATTGGTGACCCTGTACAATAAGTTAGATTTACTGATATTATTATAGAAGAAGACATCATTGTTTCTTGAAAATTTGAAATATAATTTTGCATCCTCGTTTGATTTAATGGTGTCGTGCGTTCTATTCGATTCAAATAATATTCCTTTCGAATTATCAACAAACACCGGCGCGTTGTCGTCCCAGGAGTCGTTCGTAATTTGCTCTACACCGCCTGTATTAAGCGTAAAAATAAAAATATCAGATTGGCCTTTTCCTTTTTTAACGGCACTCATTACAATGCGTTTCCCGTCGTGAGAAAATGAATAGCTGTTTACTTTTTCGAAACCGGTGATAACGCGCTTTACTTTTTCTTTTGTTTCAATATCATACGTATGGATCTTTAAAATATTCTTTTTCTCATAGATCATGGATATGATGTTGTTGTTAGGATGCCAGCCCAGGAGCGGATAGCTGTTATCATCAATACGTTCCAGCTTAGGGTTTAAACGAAGCAACCTTTTTTTCTTGCTTTCACCGATGGTGTTTAACCATACTTTATACTGGCCCGATTCGCTTGTGGCATATACTATTTTTTGTCCGTCGGGGCTTACCTTTAACTGGTAATAATGCCTTGTTTTCTTCTGTTTAGCTACCACCGATTCACCTGCCGGGTCTTTACGGGTGGTGTCCCTGTAATCAAAGTAACGTTTTGCATACACATTTGTAAAGTCGCTCGTCATGTTTTGCACCGACGTCCCTAACACGTACAAAAATGCATTGTTAGGATTACGCGTTACTTTGGTCATGTACAATAAATTCGGAATCAGCGCCTCACCGTATGTTTCCGCTATGTAATACCACATGGCATGCCCGGCCAGGGTAGCGTCTTTTCCCGTAAGCTGGTTAAATTTATAAAACCGGTCATTTTTAATAGCATCCATTACACGGTTATCAACTGTAGAATTCCATCCTTCAGAAAGATAAGAGATCAGCCCGTTTTTAAACCAATCAGGCAATGTCAGTAAAGTAGAATTTCTTACAATATCGCGTGTTCGTCCCCCGTACATCATTTGGTCAACCATGAGCTCAGCCAGTGCGGCTCTTATCTGGCGGTCCATATCAGCATGCGATCCCGTAAAATAAACAAAGATCTTATCTCCAATAATTTTGGTAACGCCGCCAATATTTCCACCGTCTTCATTGGCGAGGCCGATATTACTTTGCTTAAAATCATTTTGATTATTATAAACGATCACATCAATTTTATCATCCAATTGGAAATCCAAACGTTTTTCCATTACAGGAAGTTGTCGATTAACGGACACTGCAGCGTATTTTGCAATTTCTTGTCCGCCTTCATAAGTGTAAACCCTAAAGCGGTCAAAATCAAAATAAGTCCAGTTAAAGGATTGATATTGGATACGGTTTTTACCAAACTCTAATTGTGATCCGTAATAAAACTGAGCGTGCGTTGTTTTAATACACACTATTAAAATAAGTAAGTAGAGTAACCGCTTCATTAAAATTGATTAATAAGCCTTAAATTTAGCAAAAAAATAGTTATAAATACCATGATTCACGTGCACTCTTTTACCTTTGGCCCTTTCCAAGAAAACACCTATATACTGTGGGATGAAACCCTTGAATGCCTTATCATTGACCCCGGAAACAGTACAGCTTCGGAGCACAAAAAACTTAGTGATTTCATTTCAGAAAAAAAGTTAAAAGCCGTGAGGCTGATTTTAACGCACGCCCACATTGATCACATTAACGGCAATAAATATGTATTTGATACCTATGGTTTATTGCCAGAAGTGCATAAGGAAGATGTTTTTTTTATTGAAAAGCACGCCGCTACAGGTGCTATGTACGGTATACCTGTTGACCAAAGCCCTATGCCTGAAAAATTTATTGCGGAAGGAGATGTCATTTCATTCGGAAATTCGCACTTAAATGTGATCCACACACCCGGCCATGCCCCCGGCCATGTCACTTTTTATAATACGGAAGAAGGGTTTATGATCAGCGGAGACGTGCTGTTTTATGGAAGCATAGGCCGTACCGATCTGCCAAGCGGCAATTTTGAAACGCTTATCCATTCTATAAAACATAAATTATTTCCGTTGGGTGATGCTATGAAAGTTTACAGCGGACATGGCTCCGTTACTACTATAGGAGAAGAAAAAGCACACAATCCTTTTTTAGTTTAAAAATAATTTCAGGCCGTTTTTTTAACGTAAGTATTCTGTTTTTCAGTAAGTTATTTCATTGTGGGAGAAATAATTAACTGCATTAAAGGTATGTTTTATCCCGGGGGCTTTCAAAAAGTGTAACCTCATTTTGTTATAGTATTTAAAGGCGAACAAAAGCTTTAACACTATGAAACTTCCCGGCATCGTTAAACTAAGTCTATTCATTATTCCCGTTTTTGCAGCAGAGCTCAAAGCGCAGGACCCTCAATTTACACAATTTTATGCTAACCCCTTATATCTTAACCCTGCCTTTGCGGGTAGTGTAAGGTGTCCGCGATTTTGCCTGAATTATCGTAACCAGTGGCCAAACATATCTGGTACTTACGTTACTTACAGCGCTTCATACGATCAGCATGTAGATGCCATCAGCGGCGGTTTGGGATTTATAGTGACGCAGGATAACCAGGCGCACGGCACTTTAAAAACGACGCAGGCAAGTTTAATTTATTCTTATCTTTTATCTCCAAGCCGAAATTTTTCTATCAAGATGAGCTTGCAGGCAGGTTTTTTTCAGAAATCACTGGATAAAACAAAATTAAACTTCGGCGATATGATCGATGCAAAAAGAGGTTTTGTATGGAATACGAATGAGTCAATTGCCACCCAAACAAAAACTAACCTCGATTTTTCTGCAGGGGTGTTGGGATACAGTAAAAATTATTTTTTCGGTGCCGCCGTACATCATATTAATCAGCCGGATGAAGGGTTTCAAAACAATTCAAAATTGCCTTTTAAGATTACGGCGCATGCCGGGGCGGTTATCCCACTCGAAAAAGGAAGTGAGTCATCTATTTCTCCTAATATTTTATTTCAACAGCAACAAAATTTTACACAGCTTAATTTAGGTATTTATTTTACACGCGGCTCTTTTGTGGGTGGTTTGTGGTACCGAAACTCGGATGCCGTGATTATATTATTGGGAATTCAAACCGATCACTTCAGGGTAGGTTACAGTTATGATGTTACCGTTTCAAAACTGTCAAACAATACGGCCGGTTCTCATGAAGTATCAATGCAATTTCAGCTTTCATGTAAAAAAAAGAAACCAAGGTACCGCTTAATGAGTTGCCCGAGCTTTTAAATGAAACAAAAATCAGGCGCAATTAGGGTTCTTACGTTTATTAACGGCAAATTAAATTTACTTAAATTTAATTCTTAGATATAAATCCTTAATGACGGAGTTACTAAAGGAAATACGAAAAAAAGATAAGAAGGCAATGACTGCTTTGTATAATCATTACGGCAAAAAGCTGTATGGTTTTGCAGTGAGTAAATGGAACGTAAGTGAAGATGAGGCCTGGGAATTAATTTATAAAACGCTTTATAAAATTATTGAAGTTATTGACAGGTACACGTTTGAGAACGAAAGTAAATTTAACGGATTTGTGTACCAAGTTTTTATAAATAATCTCAGGAACCATTATGCGGATAAAAAAAGTAAATATCATGAAACCGTTACGCTGGAAGAGAAACACGGGGGGTTGCAGGTTGACCGAGAAAGCGATACGGATGAGCACCTGACAGACAATCTTTACATGAATTGCCTTAAAAAAACACTGGAACAATTTGATGATTGGAAAAGAATATTGCTGTTAATGAAAGCACAAAATTTCTCTTACGAAGAAATTTCTAAGTACGTTGATAAACCGGCAGAACAGCTTAAGGTTTATTATTTAAGAGCAAAGCAGGCGTTAACAGATAAAGTAAATAAATGCGTTAGTAACGAGTAAGCATGACAAAAAAAGGATCACTAAACGAAAATGAGATAGACGCGTTACTTCGCAACCTGCATCTCGAGGAAAATACAAATGCCGTAAATGAGCGCGAAGCAAATTTTGTGTTAAAGCAGGAGTATGCGGTTAATATTGATCCCGTAAAAGAAACGGCGCTTATTAAAAGATTGCAGAGCAAGCCGGGCGGATCGGGGAATATAAAACTCATTAGTTCTTTAATTATTATCGGCATCATAACGGTGTCGGCATTTTATGTTTACTCCGGAAAAAATAAACCGGCTAAACACAATTCAGATAGAAATCAATATACTATAATAGCACAGAATAAAACAACACGTAATTTAAATGCCAAACAGGGCAAGGCCGACATTACATCACTTACGGCCAAAACCTCTCCCGGAAAGATCAATGATGGTGCCGTTGCACCGGCGGTCGTCAATTCACTATTAAAAATAGATACTGCTGTTGCAAAAACGAAATATAATGCCGGTCAGAACCGAAGCAGCACTGAAAAATTAATTCCGGTATTAACTGAAAAAGACCGATTAAAATACGCCCAAATTAAAACACAAATGATCGCGAACCTTATTAAATTTAATAAAGGATTGTATACAAAAATACCGGCTTATAAAACGGATTATGCCGGCAAGGCAACCGTATTGGATGCCTTTACTATTAGAAACGTAGGCATCACAAATCTTGAATACAAAACGTTTCTGGCCGATCTTTTAACTCAAAACAGGAGCGATGATTATTTAAAATGCCGTGTACTCAATGAAAACTGGGCTAAACAAGGATATTGCAATTTGGCAGACAGTTATTTTAAAGAGGCTAAGTATAATGATTTCCCGGTAGTGAATATCAGTTACGAGGGAGCTAAGCTGTTTTGCAAGTGGCTTGAAGATGAAATCAAGTTTTACATGCAGCAAAATAATATGAGATCGAAATTATTACAGGTAAGGCTGCCGTATGATGAAGAATGGGTTTACGCTGCCCGCGAAGGATATGCCAAAATAGCTTTTGAAAAAGGATATAACACCATTTTTGATGAATCTGCGGGATTAGTAAATAAATCATTTACAAATCGTGTAGAGTTGGTTAAGAGACGCGTAGAAAGGGTAGATACACTTTACAGCTTTTATGCCACGAACCGTTATGGCTGGACAGAAAAAGAAATAACTGATTTTTTCGAAATAGGCCTTAATTATTATAAGTCAGGAACACTTGATACCATTTATAGCAACAGGATGAAGGTTTTAGGAAAAATAGGCCGCGTGTCAGAAATGATTCCGCAAAAACGGACTGCCCGTGTATGGTTATCGGGGTTAAGCTGGAAAAATAAAGAGGAATACCAAAAATTGGAAAACGAATTTAAAGCAAATACAGCTTCTCCGTTTGTCGGGTTTAGGATCGTGGTAATAGATCCCAACGATCCCGAATATAAAAAACCGTTTTGGTAATAGCTTTACCGCGAAAAGATTCATGGAGAATTAAGTAAGGAATAATTATAGGAAGAGGATTTAAATAACTAAAACTCTCTGCTATCTTTGTCCCTACTTTGCGCACTCTGCGTTTAACCACATAAACATGCCTAATTTACTTCAATACGAAAGCAGTCCTTACCTGTTACAACACGCTAATAACCCTGTAAATTGGCATGCGTGGAATGATGAAACATTAGCACTCGCTAAAAAAGAAAATAAATTAATATTGGTAAGCATCGGTTACAGCGCTTGCCACTGGTGCCATGTAATGGAGCACGAAAGTTTTGAAGACGAGGCTGTTGCCGAACTAATGAATGCTCATTTTATAAACATTAAAGTAGACAGGGAAGAACGCCCCGATATTGATATGGTATATATGGGCGCCGTACAAATAATGACAGGGCAGGGCGGCTGGCCTTTAAATTGTTTTGCGTTGCCTGATGGCAGGCCTGTATACGGCGGCACTTATTTCCAAAAACACCAATGGTTAAATGTATTGCAAAGCCTTGCAGATCTTTATAAGCAAGACCCGGCCAAGGCAGAAGAGTATGCCGGTAATTTAACCCAAGGACTTGAGCAATTAGAAATGCCAAAGGCGGTTAATGACCTTGAATTTAGTATGCAAAGCTTAGAAAGATCAGTCCTAAAATGGAAACAGGCTTTTGATCATGAGCACGGCGGCCCTGACAGGGCACCTAAGTTTCCGTTACCGAATAATTATTTGTTTTTGTTACAGTATGATTATTTTCAACACGATGCGGGAATTAAAAAGCACTTAGATCTTACACTTACTAAAATGGCGTGGGGCGGTATTTATGATCAGCTTGGAGGAGGCTTTGCGCGTTATAGTACAGATATATACTGGAAAGTGCCGCATTTCGAAAAAATGCTGTATGATAATGCACAGCTAGTAAGCCTGTATACTCAAGCATATAAGCATACAGAAAATCCTTTATACAAAAAGGTAGTTTATGAAACGATCGCCTTTGTTGAAGCTGAATTAATGAGCCCGGAAAAGGGATTTTATTCCGCACTGGATGCCGACAGTGAAGGGGTGGAAGGAAAATATTATGTATGGCAAAAAGAAGAATTAGAAAAATTACAGGCAGATGATTTTAAGCTATTTTCAGAATATTATTGCGTAAATGAAACCGGTTATTGGGAAGAAGATAACTATGTGCTGATGCGTGATGCAGATGATGCTTCCATTGCTTTAAAATATCATATTACCGTTGAAGAACTTCAATCAAAAATAAATTTTTGCAAAGAAATTCTAATCAAAGAACGTGCAAAGCGGGTAAGGCCGGGTTTGGATCATAAGATCCTTGCCTCGTGGAACGGCTTAATGTGTAAAGCTTTGGCGGAGGCATATTTGATTTTTGACGAAGAAAAGTTTAAAGATCTTGCGATTGAAAATGCTTTTTATTTAAAAAATAATTATTGTATAGGATCGGGAAAAGTATTACGTGTTAAAAATAAAAATACAACAGTTTCAGGCTTTCTGGATGATTATGCTTTTTTGATCGATGCGTTTTTAAGGATCTATCTAATTACTTGTGATGATACATGGTTAATCGAATCTAAACATTTAACAGGTTATGCAATTGATAATTTTTACGTAAAAGAGGCTAATGCATTTTTTTACACGGATTCTTCCGAAGAAAAATTAGTGGTAAGAAAAGCAGAATGGAGCGATAACGTGATTCCGGCGTCAAGCTCGCAAATGGCCGTTAACCTTAGGAAATTGTCTGTTTACTATGATGATGAAAATTATTTACATATCTCAAAACAACTTCTACAATCTGTTATACAAGAAATAGAAAATTACGGTCCGGGATATAGTAACTGGGCAATTTTATTGTTAGACTCTGTTTTGCCGCAGGCGGAAGTAGTGATTGTTGGTAAAAATGTTAATGAAAAAATCAGGGAGCTTTACAAACACACGGCTCCAAACGTGATATTTGCTGTAAGTGATAAGCCGGCAGATTTGCCGTTGGTAAAAAACAGGTACGTACACGGGTCAACCGTTATCTATGTATGTAAAAATAACAGTTGTTTGTTGCCGACACAATCCGTTGAGGACGCACTGATGCAACTTGGGAACCGACATTAAAATAAAGATAATTAACAGCAAAGCGTTATTGGCATTAGTGATGTTATGTCTGCATTATGTCGGCTTTTGCCAAGCACTTATTCCCACTGCTGAGTCTGCTTTTGAGGCGCAACTGCCTTTTAATACAGTCTATATCAAGGATCAT
>JBBRHI010000009.1:0-15915 GCA_038222995.1 Bacteroidia bacterium
ATTAAAGAATAATATTTGAATGAAAATCATTGAAGCAGTATTTACTATAAGTAAATACTGCTTTTTTATTTAGAATATTTAAATTACGTATTTTTGTCATTAAATTATAGTATTATAAACATGCAAAATATTTTTTCAACCGAAGCGCTTTTAAGTTTAATTCCTTTAACCCTGATGGAAATTTTATTGGGCATTGATAACGTTATTTTCGTGTCCATTGTATTGAACCGTTTACCCGCCCATCAAACAAAACGTGCCGGGGTATTATGGATGATCATTGGCATTATGATGCGCCTATTATTTCTTTTTATATTGGGCTATTTAATTAAAGGTGATCAGGAATTATTTAAGATATTCAACCATTCTGTTGCCTTAAAAGATATTATTATGCTTGCGGGAGGCTTATTCCTGCTGGTAAACTCAACTTTAGAGATCCATAATAAATTGGAAGGTGAAGACCCCGACGAAGAGCTGAATAAAAAGAAAGTAAGTTCATTCAGAGCTATTATGATACAGATCATTTTAATAGATGCCGTGTTTAGTATTGACGGTATTGTTACAGCCATAGGTATGGCAAATAATATTGTGATTATGATGATTGCCGTGATCATCAGTATGTGTGTGATGTTTTATTTTGCGCCTAAAATTTCCGCGTTCATTCACAAACACCCTACCTTTAAAATACTGGCTTTATCGTTTTTAGTGTTAATTGCCGTACTGCTAGTCATAGAAGGCATTCACATTGATAAAGTAGAGATCCCGAAAGGCTATATTTATTTTGCTATGGCGTTTTCCTTTGGCGTAGAGTTATTGAATTTAAAATTCAGGAAGACTCACAAGCCTGTGGAATTAAGGTCCCCGACGCTGAAGGAAGAAGAGAAAGCGGAAAAGTAGCAGTTGGCAGAATACCGATAAACATAGTAACGCAATCTAATACATAGTTTGTAGATCATTAATTATGCAAACACTAAGTGTGAGATTGCTTCGTCCCTCACAATAACGCTTTAAAACGGAACAAAGGTTAAGCCTATCATCAAATTAAATCGTTGGCTTGGGTATTTTTCCCAACGGTAATAACGCACATTGGCAATGTTATTAAGCTTCACAAAAAAGGAAAGCATCTTCGTATAACGGTATTCAGCTCCCAGGTTAACATCTACAATTCCCTTTAACAGCTTAGGCTCTGTACTGTAAACCATGTTCGTATTTACCTGTGTTAACGCGTATTGATTGCCTATTACAAAAATATCGCCGCGTAAAATAAATTTACTTTTCAAATTATAAATGGTTGAAAACGTCAGATCGAAATTTGGTTTGTGATACGCTCTTTCCAGGTTTTTAGTATTGTACAAATAGTAATTTCCTTTACCTATAAAGTGCATTTTTTCTTTGTACTGATACTTTACTTGTCCCGATACGTTAAACAACGTGGTGTTATCATAAATCACTTTATACTTATTATCCAAGGTTGTATTGTCTGAATAATCTACTACAAAAAAGTACATGTTATCAATAACGCTATAGCTTGCTTTGGCATCGTAGCTTGTGTTAGAGCTTAGGTTTCCTTTTAAACCGCCAAATACGTTAAACTTGGTGTTTGTATTCTTATAATCAATGCTTGGCCCTATAAAAGGATTTTCATTAGACAGACTTCTTAACGAATTTTTATGAAGCCCGCCATTAATACCCGCGTAGGGGATAACCATACTTTCGTACACATCGTACTGAGCATTTAACTGCGGATAAAAATAAAACTTAGCACTGCTTTGTGTGCCAAGCGCGTCCATTACCGCAGACACACCAATATCCGCTTTCCATTTTTTACCTTTTGCTTCAAAGTAAGGGTTCAGCTTAACGATCACATCATTAAACGTATCGTGCGGCACTTTATGATTATAAAAATCAACATCAAAATTAGTGAACAAATGTTCCTTATTAATGAAGGTATTAAACAGTGTGTTCAGCTTAACATTATTCTCCGCTACGTTATACAAATCTGTCAGGTTATAATATCCTAATTTGATCGTGTGATTGATTTTAGAGCTATCAGTATAGTGGCTTTGTAACGTAAGCTTAGGTTCAAACAATTGGTAACGTTGCTTTGTGAAATCTTTCGATACTTTATTTTCTGTGGTATCATACCCGTAAAAATGCACGGCATTTCTTTTATAATTAAACTCCCCGGTGAGCGTATGCTTCTTATAAAACTTTTTACCGAAAATTTCGGCTTCGTCATCCGCAAATCCGCTGTAACCAACATCACGCAAATGGGATGAAGAAGATAAATGCTTGTAATGCACACCGTAAGCCATATCCCTGGTTCGCAGGCTGTTTAAAAACACTTCTGCGTAAGGAGTTGTGTAAGTACCGAAACCCGCTTTAATTAAAGATCGGTATAGTTTTGTTAAAGGCTCATTTTGCATTTTAGCGGCATCAATCGGAATGACTTCATACTTGCTGACTAACGGTGTAGATTGAATGCCGTAATTGATATTGGATATTTTTTTAACGGTATCTTTTATCTCAGGAAGATCTCCCAACTTTACGGCATCTTTAATGGTTGGCTGAAATTCACTTTGGTTAATAACGGTATAATCTTTAATGCCGGGATTTTGAGAAAACGCAGTAGCTACATAGCCTAAAATAAGTAAAATGATAAACAGCCATTGTAACTTTTTGATCAGGCTTTTTTGCTTATCCTGCTGCTTTTGATACTGAGCTGAGTTACCGTACTTATCAGATTCCAAAACCGTGCTATTATTAATTAGTTTACTATACTTCATTTTACTTCAATTCTAAATTTTATTAAAACAACCTTAAATTCTAATTATCTTTTTTTAATTCCGGTAATTTGTTTTGCCGTTTCAAAGAATCCTGCTTTGCATCATATAATTGATCAAACAAATCCTTATCGCCTTTTTGCTCTTTAAATTCCACCTTCATATCGTTCCCCGGTTGTAATTGTATAGCGCGTTGCGCTTTCATTGCTTTTATTTTTTCTAATTTCGCGTTCGCTTCATCTATGTATTCCTGCTTAGGTTTCCCGTCTATAACGGTTTGCAGCATGAGTTCCGCATCTGCTTCATCTCCTTTTGCCAAATAAGAATCAGACAGTAACAGCAAGCCTTTTGTATTCCAATCATCATTCGAATATTCGTAGCTTATTAAATTATTAATTGTTTTCTCCAACGCTGAATAATCCTGTTTGGTAAACTGAATTTTGGCAATATAATATAACGCTTCAGCGCCTGTAACATTCTTAGCTGATTTAGAGATCGCTTTAAAATCGATCAATGCATCATCTAATCTATTCAAATTATACAAAGAGGTAGCTTTATCGTATTTAGCCTCGTTAGTTTGCTGCGGCGTAATTTTATCCGTATTAATAACCTTAACGGCATAATCCAACGCCACGTCATATTTTTTAAGAATAAAGGCGCAGCGCATGGCCCCTATTCTACCCGATAATTTATTGCCGGGTGTTTCCGCATATTCTTCTAATTGTTGGTATAATGGCAACGCCTCTTCATACGATTTATTTTTGTATAAAATATACGTCACTTTTAATAAAGACGTTTCCGAATAAATTCCTCGGGGCTTGCTTACAATGTATTGATAGCCTGGTAATGCTTTATCAAACAGATCTTTACTGTAAGCGCATTCCGCATAAGCAAACTGCATTTCAGAAATATATTTACCGTTGGGGTATTTTGTAATATAGCTTTCCAGTTTAGGCATGGCTATATCGCAATTTTTTTGATTGAAATAGGTATCCTTAGCCGCTTCATATAACGAAGACTCTAATTCCGTTGTATTTAAAGGGTTTCCTACAGCGCTAAAATAGGTAGCCATTTCATCAATTTTACCCTGTGCCTCAAAAATTTTGCGGATCATCGGTAACACTTCACGTGCATCTTCACCTTTCGGATCTTTCTTTACGATCCGGTCAAAATAAATAAAAGCATTTTCATCATCTTTCCGGTTATAATACACCAAACCAATTCCTGACAAGGCCGAATTTAAAAACGAGGAATTAGGATATTTATCAATGATCATTTTGTAATAAGGAATCGCATTTTCACCATCGTTAAGATCCTTACTGTAGGTTTCCGCTATTTCATATACAGAGGCCGCGTAATAATTAGACTTTGGATATTTTGCCATTAACCCTTTCAGATCTTCAATTTTATCTTTATACTTATTTAATAAACCGTTACATAATGCTTTTTGATACATGCTGTAATCTACATCCAGTTGATTTAACGCAATGGCTTTGTTATAATAGTCTGCGGCTTGCGGGTAAACCGCATTCATAAAATAAGTATCTGCCGTTCTTACAGTGGCATCCGCTGTCTTTTTAGCATCGTAGGTATTTTTGGTCAGTAAAAATTTACGGAAAGAAAGATTGGCGCTTTCATAATCACTTTTACCTTTTTGCTGAAAATAAGCATATCCTATGTTATAGTTAGACAAGTCATATTCTTTTAAACTGAAAGCTCCTTCATTGAGTTGAAAGGTTTTCCAGGTTTCAACAGCGGTAGAATAATCTTTTTTAATGTAAGAGATTTCTCCTAACCAGTAATATGACAGAGCGTTGTAGGTTTTATCAAAATTAACGGCGATTGACTTCTTAAAATAACGCGTTGCGCTGTCTAATTCAATATTATTGAAGAACTCCACGCCTTTAAAATAAATTAGTTTCTGATATGTTATTTTCAGGATAGGATCCATCGGTTGCACTTTTTCGATAGAGGCAATGGCTTGTGAATAGTTTTTAGTGGTAGAATACACATTCACTAAATAGTAATAGGCTTCCGCTTTCCTTGGAGACGAAGGATATTCCTTAATGTATTTTTGGAAAGCAATAACCGCATCGTTATACGGGGCAAACGATAATTCATAACATAATTTTGCATAGCTGAATAACGCATCTTCTTTTATCACGGGATCGAAATCCATGTTAGAAGCTGCATAAAATGCGTTACGCGCTTTGGTTTTATTGCCGGTTTGCATATCGCAATCTGCTAAGTGGTACCAAGCGTTTTGCGCCAGGCTGTCTTTATTCTCTGTTGCTTTTTCAAAATAGGGAATGGCTTTCTTGTAATCCTTGATCTGATAATAGCAATAGCCTAAAGCATAATTTCCCTCGCTATTAAAGTTACCGCCTGTGGCATACGATTTCTCAAAATACTTCAACGCATTCGTAAAATCTTTTATATTAAAATAAGATTCACCGATCATGCGGTTGATCTCTCCTTCTTTTTGCACGTGCGCAGAATCATCCAACAATGCCGGGGCATTCTTAATCACCTCTTTGTATTTACCTTGTATAAAATAAATTTGTGTGATATAGTATGGTACTACTTTCCCGAAGGTTTCGCTGTTCAACAGCCTGTTAAAGCCCTGCAACGAGGTTTCATAGTTCTTCTCTTGGTACGCAATGTGAGAATAGTAATAATTAGCCGGCTGCGAATATTTATTATCTACGTCTTTTATTTCGTACAGATCAGGCTTTGCTTTTTCATTATTTTTTAAAGTAAAATAACTGTACCCTCTTTTAAAATATAATTCGGCAAGGTCTTCTTTATTCAGGTCATAAATATCTACCTTCTCTAAATTCTCGATCGTTTCTTCATATTTCTTTTTCCTGAAGTTCGATTTCCCTAAATAAAAATAAGCCCATTTTAGTTTGTTACTTTCCGGGTGCATTTCAATAAACTCTTTCATGCGCCATTCCCCGTCTTTATGAAAAAGCTCTATGCCGCAGGCTGCCACATAGTATTCGGCATCTGTTTTTAATAGGGTGTTACCGGGAATAGTACTCATATAATCAGAAAATGTTTTTTGAGCGGCCGTGTATTGCTTTTTATCAAACAATTCTATTCCTGTTTTATAAAGGCCTTCCTTGTCCAAGTAAAGCTGTGTTTTTTGAGAAAACAACAGTCCGGAGAACGTTAGCAACAAAATACTTATGAAATATCGGTTAATCATCATGGCTTTATATAGTATAATTCTATTTAAATTATTGGTTACGTTATTTTTTAGAAAACTCGGTAATAATACACACATAAAGTCCCGTTAGGAATTTACGATGTGTATAAAAGAATTTTCGGATTTTAACCTGCTTTTAAAAATAGGTGTTTCATAAACTCCCTTAACCGCTTGATTTTGTAGTTATTAACCCGATCATGTTAAAACTTGCCGGCGCGCTTAACGTATCTTAACGAAATACGGGTTATTTTTATGGCAGCTTGAAAATATGATCAACGACTCTGTTATAGAATTTAAAGACGCCACCATTTACCAGGGCGATGTTCCCGTTATCACCAATTTGAACTTAGCCTTAAATAAAGGTGAGTTTGTGTATTTACTTGGGAAAACGGGAAGCGGAAAAAGCAGCTTACTTAAAACCATATACGGTGATCTGACTTTAACTAAAGGAACCGGGGAGGTTTCAGGCTTTAAGCTTCATAATTTAAAGCGTAAAGAAATTCCTTTCCTAAGACGTAAACTGGGTATTGTATTCCAGGATTTTCAATTACTGAGCGACCGTAACGTCTATGAAAACCTTCGCTTTGTGATGAAAGCAACCGGCTGGACAGACGAAGCCAAAATTAAAAGCCGTGTAAAAGACGTGCTTGCTAAAGTGGGTTTGGAAAGTAAAGAGTTGGTAATGTCTTTTCAATTATCAGGTGGAGAGCAACAACGGATCAGCATTGCACGTGCTCTGATCAACGACCCTGAAATTATTTTAGCGGATGAGCCTACCGGGAATTTAGATCCTGAAACATCTGAAGAGATTATGAAGTTACTGTTAGACATTAGCAAGCAAGGTCGTTGCATTTTATTTGCCACACACGATCTGTTACTTTACAGTAAATTTCCTTCGCGTACCTTAATGTGTGAAAACAACCGCATTGCTGATAGTGTTGCTTTAAAATAACGCCATACTGAACTTGTTTCAGCATATTACAATTTTCACTTCACCAAATCAACATACACGTTTCTGTCAATAGAAACAGATTTAACGGATGCCTTTATAGAAGTTGATTGCCATTGAGTGGTAGGCGTTATCCGGATTTCTTTTCCCGCTGTTATTTTAACCGGCATAGTAAAAGACGGAATACAGTTTATATAACGGTATGATAACTTCCCTTTGAAGATTTTATACTGCAGTTTTGGAATTTGTGTGGTCCGTAAATACTGCTCGAACACCGGTGTAAAATCAATTCCCGTTTTTGCACAGATAAAATTCTCCAACTCTTTTGTAGAAACTAATTTATGATAATACGTTACATTCATATCCCTTAAAAGGACTCTGAAGGTTTCATCATTATTCATTACCTGCCTGATCATGTGTACGACATTACTGCCTTTGTTATACATGTCGCCGCTTCCTTCGTTCCTTACGTGATAGTTTCCGATCACCGGAATATCGTTCTCTATGTTTTTCCTTACGCCTGCACAATAATCATTACCCGCTTCTTTTCCGAATTCGCATTCTGTAAATAACACTTCAGAGTAAGACGTGAATCCCTCATGGATCCAGTTATCAGCAACATCTTCCGCAGTAATGCTGTTGCCGAACCATTCGTGCCCTGACTCATGCACTACAATAAAATCCCATTTCAACCCCCAGCCGGTGTTAGACAGATCTCTTCCCAAATAGCCGTTCATATAAAAATTACCGTAAGCCACGTTACTTTGGTGCTCCATTCCCAGGTAGGGTGCTTCAACCAATTTATAGGAATCTTCATAAAAAGGATAAGGACCGAACCAGTATTCAAAACACTTAAACATTTTAATAACGTTGGGTTTTAAATGATTGATCGCTTTTTTTTTATGATAATTCAACACCCAATAATCAGTAAACAACTTGCCTTTTTCACCGTTAAACGAATCTTTCAGGCACGTATATTTTCCTATGTAAGGAATAATATCGTAGGTATTTATAGGATTGACAACTTCCCACACATAGGTGCTTAAACCGGCAGCAGGTTTTTGAATGGATTGCAACCGCCCGTTTCCTATGGCCGTTAAGGTGTCGGGAACTGTGATCGATAACTTTGCCCCGTTATCAGGCTCGTCTGCCTGAATATCTTTACAGGGAAACCATATACTGGCCCCGTCTCCCTGGCAAGCCACACTCATCCAAGGATTTCCTAAAGAATCTTTTTTCCATACCCAGCCGCCGTCCCATGGTGGGTTTGTTGCTTGCTTTGGTTTACCGTGATAAAATAAAGTGACGGCATGTTCGCTCTCTTTTTCTTGCTTCTGCAAAGAAAGCATATAACGGTTCGCTGCTTTTTGGTAATTTATAAATTTAATTTTATCAAGAAACAGACTGTCCACCTGCAAAGGCTCTTGCAAATCTATTTGCATCGTAAAAGGCAGGCTGTCGCTTACTGCCTTATAAGTTATAATCGTATTACCTGAAATAGTTTTTGTAATATAATCCGGCTTAACAGATACATCGTAATGAGTAACGTTCCACCAACTTCTGTAAGCGGTGTTGCTTCCCAATAACGTATCCTCTTTGGTAAATGTTTTAGTTTGTGAGAAAGAAGCATATGCTGCCGAAAATAACAAACTAATTATGTATATGGTTACTTTCATATTTTCAGATCCTCTTTGCAAGGCTTCCCATCAGCCTTGCATGCCTCAGCAAACTTGGTTGATTTTTTTACTGTTTAAAAGTAAATTTAGCTATTTCTACTAACAAATCAGTTATGCGTTTTCAAAAATCCGGTTAATTTATTTAATGAATATTACTCTTTTGACTGTTTCTTAAACACACTGCATAGTTTAACATCTACACTACCGATTTTCAAAAAATGTTATGAATTCAGCACCATATTATAAGTAATTTTATAAGATTCGTTTAATGAGTATTGAAGTATAAGTTGACATTAATAAACCGGTATTACTTTATAGTTTAAGAAACCGTTAAACTACTTGATAGTACAAAAAATACTATATTTGGATATTTTGTACATTTTTGAGTATAAAGCTACATTTATAAATAAATTATGGATAATGATATGAAGCAAACACAGAAAACACTCAGCGGCTGATAAAATATAACTAAAAAATCTTGAAGAATAATAAAATTGAATGCCTAAAAAAAATAAAAACATACCTATTAATTCAATGGCTGACAATTTCAGTCAAGGTATTTCTATTGATAAAATTAGCATTAAAAGATCCGATTTAAAAACGACACAGCACTACGAAGAAGCAAAACAGCCTCATAGGGATGAAGGGCATACGTTTCATATAGTAGAAAAAGGAACTGTTCTTATTGAAATTGATTTTCAAAAATATAAAATCATAGCCCCTTGTGTTGTTTATATGCACCCAAATCAAGTACACCGTATTTTAGATTTTAAAAACATTACTGTTTGGACCTTAGCAATCACAAATGAAAATCTAAACCCCATCTATCTTAATTTATTGGAAAATATTGCTCCGGCAAAGCCATTGCCATTAACCATGAAAATCAATTCAATTGTTTCTGATAATTTTACGTTAAGTTTAAATTTTTCAAAACAAAAGAATAATAAGCTCTACCATTCGCTATTAAAAGACAGTTGTAATACTTTGGTTGCCTTCTTAACTTCCCAATTTTTAAATCAAAACAAGTCAGAAGGTAATCTTTCAAGATTTGAAATAGTTTCCAAATCTTTTAAAGAAATATTAGAGAAAAATTATAGCACGTTCAAGCGACCGAATGAATATGCTAAAAAATTAAATATTTCCACATCCTATTTAAATGAATGCATTAATAATACCACAGGCTATTCTGCATCACAGCACATTCAAGACAGAATTATTTTAGAAGCAAAACGATTACTCTATCATTCCGACAAATCAGTAAAAGAAATAGCCTTTGAATTGGGCTATTCTGACTATCCTTACTTTACTCGACTGTTTGCCAAATCAACAGGCATGTCGGCTTTATCCTTTCGGAGCAAAAACCACGATTAGTCCAATACTTACAGCGTTTAGCTATTTTCTAAGTTTATTTCTGTTCGGAAATTTGTTTCCTAAATTTAATAATTAATAAAATGGGACAAAATAAAAAAGTGCTTATATCAGGTGCAAGTTTTGCAGGACTAACAACTGCATATTGGTTGAATAAAATGGGTTATAAAGTAACTCTTATAGAAATGAGTTCCCACCTCAAAATGGGTGGTAGTCCTGTAGATATTAAAGACAGTACCGTTGACATTGTAAAACGAATGGGGCTTTTTGAACAAATAAAAGTCAAAAGATTAGAATTAGGAAAGTTGGAATTTAAAAATTCAGACGACGTTACAGGGCATACTGTTTTACTGAAACAACCGGACGAACCGTTACCGGACGATGAGTTTGAAATAGAAAGAGATGTTTTACTTAATATGCTATTTGACCTCATAAAAAACGATGTGGATTTTGTTTTCAATAACAGCATTACAGCATTACACGAAAAAGAGGACCTTGTTGAAGCGATCTTTAAAGATGGCTCTAAAAATCAATTTGAATTAGTGTTTGGTTGTGACGGCATACATTCGGCAGTGCGAAGGATTTGGTTTGGAAACGAAACTGAATACTCTCATTTTTTAGGTCAGTATTTTTCAATTGCCATTGTAAACAAATCTTTGATAACAGAATCTACATTGCAGCTATATGCAGAGCCGAATAAAGGGATAATGCTCAATGCTTACAACAATAAAACCGACATCGTTTTTACATTCCGACCTGAAAAAGAAATACCTTATGACTACTGTAATCAAGAGCAAATTAAAAATATAATTTTGGAGCAATTTGAAGGTATGTCTTGGCGAGCCTTTGAACTACAAAAAGAACTATTAAACTCTAAATCTTTGTACTTCGACAAATTTTGTCAAATAAAAATGCCATCGTGGACAAAAGGTCGCGTGTGTTTGGTGGGTGATTCAGGCTATTGTGCTTCACCGGCAGCAGGTATGGGTGGGTCATTGGCAATAATAGGTGCTACTGCATTGGCTGATTCTCTTAAAAAACACAACGGAAATTTTGAATTAGCCTTTTCTGATTATAATAAACAATTGCGGCCTTTTATAGAAGAAGTACAAGCAGGTGCAGTAGAAATGTTAGACCGCCTTCTTCCTCGAACCGATGAAGAAATAAAATACAGATTTGAGAATGGTTTTTAAAAAAGATGTGCAATTTCTTAGTTAGAATGGGCGATCGATAACGAAACTTTTGCAAAAGCTGCCGCCCTGCCTTCGGTTAATTTGATTTATTATTATAAATTTATATCTTAATTATTTAGACTGCAAGTCTAAAGGTAAGAGTGCATTTAAAGACTACACAATATACTATGAATGATTTACTTAAAGCGTTAGTTAACCTGATATATAGTACAAAAAGAGTCAGACAAAAATATCAAACAGAAAACCCTACGGAAACTGTTTTGGCCGCTGACGGCGCAAAAGGTATTGTAACAAATAATGACCAAATATTAGAGCGTGGATTGGATTGGGTGACGTCACAAAGATCTGTCATTCTTCTAACAACTAAAAATATAGTTTGCGGTAATTGGTCAATTCCATTAGACAATATTAATAATGTACAACTGTTAGAAATCAGTTCCATATTTGGTAGCGGACAGGTTCTTAAAATTCAAACTAAAGACAATAAAAATTATCAGTTTGGAATGCAAATGAATAAAGAGTGGACCAATCAAAGCGTTCTCCCATTGTCACTCGAAAAGGCAAAAATAGCAAATTCATTATTTAGTATAATGCTACGAATATTCTTAATTGGTTATATAGCATTCTTAATTTATCATCAAATAACAAAGTAATTGTCTCGTGCCTACCTGTGTGGGGCTAAATAAGGTGTGTTTGAAAACAAAAAACGTTCTATAACAGTACCTCCGCCTAATGCAGACGGAAGTATAAGCATTTGCAAAACGGGCGCTTCGCGAAAAACAGTTATTTTCGCTTTGCAAAAGTCCGGCAACATTCTATCTTTATTAATAGCATTTCGTTAAAACACGCTTCCCGATTTGTATAACTCGCGGGTGTAAAAGTAAAACCGGCAGGTGCAACAATATAACGGGCAGGTGTAAAAGTATAACGGGCAGGTGTAAAAGTAAAACAGGCAGGTGCAAAAGTATAATGGGCAGGTGCAATAGTATAACTCGGAGGTGCAAAAGTATAACTCGGAGGTGTAAAAGTAAAAGCGGCTGCTGTCAACCTAAATGTAAAGCCACCTAACCGCATAAATTACCAAATTGCCCCGGTTTGCCGACCCGGAACATACACTAACCAAATAAGGTACACTAAACATTAAAACAGCGCCTTTGCCTAATACGTGCTAACAACAAACCATTTCGGTAAAATACCAAATAGTACAATGCTCCCAAGTGCTTACTATTATTTTTTCTTTGCTTTTTGCATCGGGTTACCGCCGGCACTCTGGCCCCTGCCTACGGTTTTGGTTTTATAAACATCAAAACGGCTTGGCGCTTCTTTAATATTCCAGGTATTATTCTTTTCATCAATATCGGCCGTTTCTTTAAAGGGATCTAATACAATAGTAGCAACTTCTTTATCCTTAGCATAGGTCTTCACAACATTCTTTTCGTTTTTACGCCATACATAAGCATTCACTCGGTCAACCTCTGAAGTACCGTCTTTATAATTCCATTGTATAATTAACGGGCTCACTGCACCGCCTTTATTGGTAAAGTAAATTTCATACGTATATTTTCCTTTAATACTTGCAAAAGAAGAATCGTTCAACGGTTCATACGATTCATAATAATTGATTGCTTTCTTTTCAATCTCCGTTTTTGCTTCCGGCTTATAGTGGTAATAAAAATCACGCAAAGTGGTATCCGCATCCACTAAAAAGTTAAGCTTTTCCTGCTTGTTTCTTAGTTTAGAAATACTTTCAAATTCTTTCTTTTTCGGATAAATTCTCATAGTATCCATTTTAACCGGCACTTCTTTATTATTTACAAAAGTGTATGCCTTAACAGAGTCCATAGAAATATCAACCGGTTCAATATCGTAGAACCACGCTCTCCAAAACCAATCCAGGTCAACCGCGCTGGCGTCTTCCATGGTCCTGAAAAAATCAGCAGGCGTAGGATGTTTAAAAGCCCAACGTGTGGCATATTGTTTAAACGCAAAATCAAATAACTCTCTCCCCATCACGGTTTCACGCAAAATATTTAAAGCCGTACAAGGTTTCCCGTAAGCATTAGCGCCAAAATTATTTATGTTCTCACTGTTGGTCATGATCGGCTCCAACTGATCTTTCGGTAAACGCATGTAGTCTGTCATTTTATAAGCAGGCCCGCGGTTCGACGGATAGTTATTATCAAATTCCTGTTCGGTTAAAAATTGTGTAAATGTATTTAAGCCTTCATCCAGCCAGCTCCATTGGCGCTCGTCACTGTTAATGATCATCGGGAAAAAGTTATGACCCACTTCGTGAATAATAACTCCCAACATACCGTATTTAGTAGCTTCCGAATAGGTTCCGTCTTTTTCTGTCCTACCGAAATTAAAGCAGATCATCGGGTATTCCATTCCGTTTGAGGCTTCAATACTTTGCGCTACCGGGTAGGTATAAGGAATCGTAAATTTTGAATACGTTTTAATGGTGTGCGCCACTGTCTTTGTAGAATACTTTCTGTACAAACCTGCTGCTTCTTTGCCGTAGAAGCTCATGCACATTACTTTTTTTCCTTCCACTTTAATGGGCATGGCATCCCACATAAATTTACGCGACGATCCCCAGGCAAAATCCCTTACACTATCCGCTTTAAAGATCCATGTTTTAGTAGCTGTTTGTTTATTTTTTTCTGCGGCAGTACATTCATCCAATGTCACAATTTCCGTTACATCACTATAGTTTGAACCGGCTTTAGTCCAACGTGCCATTTGGTTTGGTGTTAATACCTGCGCATAATTTTGGCACTCGCCGGTTGAACAGATAATATGATCGCCGGGCACCGTCATCTTTACAGTATAGTTCCCGAATGCTAAAGCAAATTCTCCTCTGCCTGTAAATTGTTTATTTTGCCATCCCTGGAAATCGCTGTATACACACATACGCGGGTACCACTGTGTCATCGTAAATAAATAATTTCCGTCTTCCGGGAAAAACTCATAACCGCCTCGGCCACCGATAGCGATACGGTTCCCGATTTTATATTGCCACTTAACAATAAATTTCGTTTTAGCATTTGGCGCTAATGTTTTTGGCAGATCAAGTCGCATCATCGTTTGATTGATCGTAAATTTTACAGGTTTTCCTAATTCATCGGTAACAGATAAGATCTGATCACCTAATCCCTTTAAACGCTCATTCACATCAAGTCCTTTTACAGAACCTTCATCTGCAGGCTGACCTAATTTATTACTGTCAAAAAAGTTATTATCCGCCGTAGGATTGTGTTGGTTCTCATCCAGCTGCAACCATAAGTAATCTAATTTATCAGGTGAGTTATTATAATAGGTCACGGTTTCTTTACCGATTAACATCAGGTTCTTTTCATCCAACGTCGCTTCAATGTTATAATCGGCACGTTGTTGCCAATACTTGCCGCCCGGAGCGCCTGAAGCCGTTCTATATTCATTTGGTGTTGGAAGTACGGTTCCTAACTGCTCAAATTTATTACCATGGTTTGAAGCAGGATTGTTTTTAATGTTTTGCGCAAAAGCCACAGATGCAGTGATACAAACAGCAGCGCTTAATGTTAAGGATCGGATCATTATAATTCTTTTAAACGTTGAACAAATAATATAAAGGCAATTCCAAAAACCGCCGATGAAATAAAAAATATAAAATCGGCTTTTTTAATGCGGGTAAATCTACTTAAAAAAACGGATACACAAAGCATACAAACTACTATAATTAACTGCCCCAGCTCTAAGCCGAGGTTAAATGAAAGGAGCGGTATTAAAGGACTTTCTTCTTTTCCCAACATTGATTTTAACATATATGAAAAGCCCATGCCGTGTATAAAACCAAACAGCAAAGCCAATACATAATTGATCTTATAATTAAAGGTATTGTTGCGTTGATTTATGGTAAAATACCGGCGACTGTATATATTAACGGCACAGGTAACTAATATGGTTAGAGGAATTAACACCTCAACGCAGGTTTGTTTAATGCTGATAATATTAAATACGCTTACAGCAAGGGTTATGGAATGTCCGATTGTAAAGGAAGTAACGAGGATCACTAATTTTTTCCAATCTTTAGGAGAAAACATGGCACACAACACCATCACATATAAAATATGGTCATAGCCGTTCCAATCTAAAATATGTTGAGTGCCGGTGCTAAACCACAGCCAAAATTGGTTCATATATTTTACTACTTTTGTGTGTGTTAAATTTAAAGAATATAGCCCTTTATTTTCGAAAAAATACATCTGCGGTAAAAAGCCTGTGTTTAATGACTGCTCTTTTTATCTTTTGTTCTTTTTATATCGTAAAACATCCTTTTTACATGGGCGTTACAGAGCTAAAGTACGATGGCCCGCAAAAAACGCTTAACATTAGCGTGAAGTTGTTTACTAATGATCTGGAAAACGCCTTAAGAAAAACATCCGGAAAAACAATTGATCTTTTAAATCCAAAAGATAAACAGGAATTAGATTCTATATTGTTTCGTTATATAAAAAACAATTTACAGATCACTGTTAATTCAAAAACCGCGAGTTTACACTACATCGGCCATGAGCGCGAGGAAGAATCAATATGGACCTACCTGGAAATAGAAAAAGTGGCACTTCCGAAAAATATAAAGGTAAGTACCAAACTGTTATACGATTACTTACCTCAGCAAATTAATATTGTACATGCCGATGTTAACGGCATTAAAAAAAGCAGCAAGGTTACTAACACCGATAACAATATAGAG
>JBBRHI010000010.1:0-15793 GCA_038222995.1 Bacteroidia bacterium
GCCATCGCTACATTTTTAGCGGGCGTAATTCTGTCTTCACCATACAGGATCATGGAATGAGAAATATCGATCATCAATACAGTTGATGTTTGTGTTTTATGTTCTTTCTCTTTTACTTCCAGGTCATTTTCGGTCATCATAAATTCACCGATGCCGTTATTGACCTGCGCATTTTTAAAAGACTCTAACATAGATATTTGTTCAAGCGAATCACCAAACTGGAAAGGCCTGCTATCGCTGCTCATATCTTCGCCGCTACCGGTATACTTTGTAGAGTGGTTTCCTGATTTCCCTTTTTTAAGCTTTCCGAAAATGCGTTCCAGCGCTTGCTGCCTAATTGCTTTTTCTGTTTTTGGCGTAATGCTTACACCGCCCGATCCGGGCTCATCTTCTTTAATGTAACCCCTGTCTTTCAGCTCTTGTATAAAATCACCGATGCCGTAATCAGGCTCGGTTAATTTATATTCTTTATCCAGTTCGGTTAACCAACTGATGGCTTCACTGAAATCACCGCTTGTATATGTAATTAATTGTTTAAATATGTCAAACAGCTTATCAAAAGGTGTCTGGTCAGGTTTTGTATAATGAGAGAATCTAAATCCAAGCATGTGTATGAAACAGTTTTAAACGCCAATAGTTTAAGGTTGAATGATCTTTTTAAACTATTATTCTTTAATTTACGTAGATAAAAATATGGGAAAGCTTTATCATATCATAATCATTTTAATATTTATTGGCAATATCGGTCTCGCACAAACACCTGATTCAGTTTCAAAGCCCGAAAGCTACATCAAGCTCAATTATGATAATGATTTTTTCAGTGCTACCGACCGCTATTACACGCAGGGCATTCAGTTCCAAGTGATCAATCGGTTCATTAAATATTCGCCTTTATCGTATGCTTTAATTCCCATAAACAGGCATGCTAAAAATTATTACGGCATTAATTTAGAACAGGATTGTTTTACTCCTAAAAGTATTCGTTACGACAGTATTAATTATTTAGAAAGGCCTTTTGCCGCTACGGCTTTCGTATCTCATTTCTTGGTTTCATTAGACGCTGAAAAAAGTCAATCTCTTCAAACCCAATTAGATTTGGGTGTTATAGGGCCTTGTGCACGATGTGAAGATGAACAAAAAGCGATACATAAGGCTTTGGTGAACATAAGGCCGCTTGGCTGGGAAGCACAAATAGCAGCGGATTATATTATTAATTACCGCGCTAAATATGAAAAGGCAATTGTTTATACCCGGTATGCAGAACTTATTGCTAATGTTGCTTTAAGAGCAGGGACTTTATATACGGACGGTGCTGTGGGTATACAAGGAAGGTTTGGTTTAATGACGCCTTACTTTAAAAATTTGGGCTTGGAAAAAAACGGAACAAAAAAATTTAAATTGTATATTGTAGTTAAAGTCAATGCCAGAGCGGTGGGTTATAATGCTACCATGCAGGGAGGCTTATTTAATACCAACAGTGTATTCACCGTTCCTTCAGGTGATGTGAGCAGGTTTGTTTATGATGGAATGGCCGGTGTAGTGTTGGCCATAAAACGAACAAGTTTTGAGTACAGCCGTTACTACATTACCCCTGAATTTGTAAGGGGTGTTGATCATGGATGGGGCAGGGTAGCGATTACTGTTTGTTTTTAAGCAGTATATTAATTTATACGGTGTTTTTCATACAGCTCTTTGTATTTTTCGCGATTTCTTAAGGCATAATAATCTTTCCTGATGTGTAATACCTTTTCTTTACCGTTTTTAATAATTACTAATTTATAAGTTCTGGGTTTCATGGTTCTTTTTTGTATTTCTTCAGTAATGGATTTTTTTAAAAGATTCATCAAGTTTTGTGATTTTACCGTGTCGCCGGCAGAGTAATAACGGCTCCATTTTAATTTCTCGTACCAACTTCTTCTTATTGAAAAGTAAGCCCTCTTTCCATCGTTTGAAAATTGATAGTTATGATATAGGTTTTTAATTATAGAATCAGAAAACAAAAAATAGTGTGTAAACTCAGAGTTGATATCAATCAGTTTTTTGTATTTTATTTCATCTAACCCGGTTTTAGGATGTAGATAAAGACTTCTCCTGATATATTTGTTAAGACTCTTTTTATAATGGTAGTTGAGCACTAACCCGGATTTTAAAACATTATTTGTTTTTTTATGTAAAGCTAATATAGAATCATTAGAAGCGAAAGCAGCATTTAAATTTTCTATGATTAATTTATTTCGAGGATTTTCAACTTTTTTTCTACCGATGCCGAATTTTACTCCCGCGCATGCATATAATCGTTTAGAAAGATCATAATTTTTTACGATCGGATCATTGTACTTAATAATTGTACGGCCATCGTCGTGTTTATAAACTGTAATTGTAGTACGGTCATAAAATATATAATTAACCGTCAAAAATAATTGAAAAAATGCTTTATTAAGATTGCAGTTTGTACCTATTGTGCCTCCGGAAGCAAATTCAATACTTTTCCTGTCTCTAAAATCATGCTGATAAGATAAATCATGGTTATATGTTCCCACCTGCGACTCAGCCCATGTTTTGTTATAACCGTAATTCAAAAAAGAAATACTCGGACCTAAAAACAGAACACGGTTTTGTAAAAATAGTTTGGGAGCAAAATTTAAAGAATATCCGTAATTATAAAAATAATCGTTTGCACCTTGAAAAGGTTTAGGAGTAATAAAGTTGACATCAACGTCCAGTTCGAAAAAGGAATTGATATTCCTGTTATAACCTATTCCAATTTCTCTTACTAAATCTATCTTTAAATAAACAGAATGACGATAGTATTTTGGCAAAGTAATTTTACGAGCGGAAATACTTTTTAAGTTTTCAGGTACTTGGCAGCATAAATTTAGAACCGTAAAGACATTAAAAATGAAATAGAACCGTTTTAAATTTATTTTCATAAACTGATCTTTTAATCAAGCGTCACCTTATCGTAGCGCTCTTTTTCTTTATTGATCATTCTTAGCAATAAGCCGTTGTCTTTATCTAAAATAATATTTGTAGAAATAGGATCATAGCACCAGCCTTCGTTCCTGAAAACTTCTTTGCGGGATAATGTTCCTCTTTCGTCAAACGATGTACAAACCAATACGGAACCGTTGTAGTTTTTTATATCAGCGTACCTTTTGGCATCATAATCCGTAACGGTTGATTTTTCAAGGTTTTTAGGGTGTTCGGCGTAAAACAAATACACTTTATTATTCCTTACAATAAAATTAAAATTGTTTAAATTATTCGCTGTAAATTTTGGGATGATCTTCATCCATTCCATCTTTCCTTCCTTATCAAATTTAGAAACAATTAATTCTCTTTCATAAGATGTGTATGAATTGTTGCTTGAAATGCCGTAGGAATGGCTTTCTATCAAATACGTGTTTTCATTGAACGTAAAAATTTCTTCAAATGAATAGTATTTGTTAGCGGGGCTTTCTTCAATCAACCCGTCTTTATAAGTAAGTTTCTCTTTTACGGCAGGCGAAAAATAATCGAATCCTTTATTTTTTACTTCCCCTGTTTTCCCGTCTATAAAAAAAGAATAGACACCAACATCCTGCACTTTACCTTCTTTTCTTTCTTTTTTAGTAACCACATCTTTAAATACACCGCAAAAAACCAGGTTATTATTTACAAATTCAAATGTTCCGTTTTGAATGGCCAGCTTGTTAAAAGGTAAGGGAGTAACCACTGATTTTACTTCGTTAGCCGGTATTCCTGCTAAAGCGAGTCCGCCGATCTCTTCTTCAAAATCGATCATATAATTAAATAAGTAATAAAATGTTCCGTTATTATCTATCCTGTAATTAAAGCTGCCGATAGTTGAATTACCGTATGCATCAATAACCGTTTTTGTTCCAAGCTTTTTAAAAGTAGAGGTTTCATAAATAGTTGCCTGAACTTCCGATTGTTTTTTCGGCCATTTAAATTCATCTGTTATTGCCATTTTAGAATCGTCGGGAGAAAATGTGACGTAAAAATTTCTCCCTTGTACTCCCCAAGCATCACTTTTAATGGCAGAAATTTCTTTTCGTTCTCCAAGGCTATTCCCTGTTTTAGCATCAAACTCTCTTAATAAAAAATATTTTACTTGTTCATCTTTATCATATTTGGTTGTAAACACTAAAATTTTATTATTTTTTAAATAGGTTGCTGAGGTCTCCTCACCTTTATCTAAATGGTAGCTGTTTGAATAAAGCGGGCTTAATGTATTGGCATCCAGCTTCTGGATAACTTTTGTAATTCCCTTTCCTTTGGTACTGGTTCTGCCAATATAAATACCTGTTGCATCCTTATCAATGTAAAAATTAAATGAGGCATCATCTTCAGGAATAAACTCCTGTCCTTTTTTAATCGTGATATTTTGTGAAAATACTGTATTACATAATACAATACTTGCGGCAAGCATGAATACTATCGCTCTCATAATAAATTAGTTTTATGTAAATATATTAAAATATTATATACACAAAAGCCGCCCGCTGTTTAACGCCCGGCTTTCACTATAAATGAGTATAGATTATTTTTTCTTCGCAGCCGCTTTTTTGGTTGCCACTTTTTTTGGAGCTGTTTTTTTGCTGGCGGCTTTTTTTACAGTAGGTTTTTTAGCTGTGGCATCACCTGCCAGTTTAACCACTTTGGCTTTTTTAGGTGCGGCTTTCTTAGTCCCTTTTTTATCAAAGGCTTTTGGTACTTGGGCCACGATCATGGTTTTTACTTCATCCAACGTCAGAGCCTGTAATTCTTCGGGCGGAAACTTACCGCCTCCGTTTTTAATTAATTTCAGCATTAATTTACCGAATTTAATTTGCGGTCCCCAACGAGCATTTTCAACAGAAATTTTTTCTTCCGGCCAGTTTTGGATATAACGGTTTGCTTCCTTATCCAGTTTTTTCTCAATTAATTCGTTAATGTCGCTTTGCGATAAATTATCGAAATCATAAGCTCTTGGTACGTTAATAAATAAACCGTCGTATTTTATAAATGGTCCAAAACGTCCTGTGCCTTTCGTAACGCCTTTTCCTTGGTAATGAGACACAGGAGCGTCAGCCAATTCTTTTTCTTTAATAATTTCAATAGCCTGTTCCATATCTACCGTTAAGGGATCAATAGTTCTGGGAATAGAAATAAAGGCTTCGTCTAATTTAATGTATGGGCCAAAACGACCTACACCAATAATGACTTCTTTCCCTTCATAGGTTCCTAAATTCATAGGAAGTTTAAAAAGGTCTAAAGCTTCTTCTAAGGTAATGGTTTCTAAACTTTGGTTTTTTCTTAAACTTGCAAAGGTCGATTTTTCTCCGGTCTCCTCATTCGTTTCTCCAATTTGAGCCAAGGGCCCGAATCTTCCTATCCTAACTATAATAGGCTTTCCGCTGTTAGGGTCAATGCCCAGAGTACGCTCGCCGCTGGCACGTTCACTGTTCTCTAATGTATTTTCAACTGTTGAATGGAACGGCCGGTAAAATTCACCCAGCATTTTTTGCCAATCTAAATTACCTTCAGCAATTTCGTCAAACTCTTCTTCCACCTTAGCGGTAAAATTAAAATCCAGGATCGTAGGAAAATACTTTAATAAAAAATCATTAACCACCATCCCGATATCGGTTGGAAATAATTTTGATTTCTCGGCACCGGTATTTTCTGTTTTTGTTTCCTTAACCAGGTTTTGTTTTACTAACGTTAAGTGTACATATTGTCTCGGAGTACCTTCTTTATCGGTCTTCTCTACGTAATTTCGTTTTTGAACCGTGCTAATAGTTGGGGCATAAGTAGAAGGGCGGCCAATGCCTAACTCCTCCAATTTTTTCACAAGGCTGGCCTCCGTATAACGCGCCGGGTGATGAGTGAAACGTTGTGTAGCGGTTATTTCACGGCTTTCTAATGTTTCACCTACTTTCATCGGCGGTAACATGGATGAGTTATCTTCGTCAGTCTCTTCTTCATCCGTACCTTCCATATACACTTTGAGGAAACCGTCAAATTTCAGTACTTCACCTTGTGCAACAAATACTTCAGGCGTATTACTTATCTTTACTTTAGCGGTTGTTTTTTCCAATTCGGCATCACTCATTTGTGAAGCAATGGTACGTTTCCAGATCAGGTCATATAGCCTTTGCTCATTGCGTTCCCCGTCAATTACTGTTCTGTCAATATACGTTGGGCGAATGGCCTCATGGGCTTCCTGCGCGCCTTTACTTTTGGTTTTATATTTACGCGGGCTGTAATATTTAGCACCGTAATTTTCGTTAATGGCTTTGTTTGCCTGGTCCATAGCAGTATCCGATAAATTAACGGAATCTGTTCTCATATAGGTAATGCGTCCTGCCTCATATAAACGTTGTGCCACCTGCATGGTTTGCGCTACCGAAAACCCCAGTTTACGGGCGGCTTCCTGTTGTAAGGTTGATGTGGTAAAAGGTGCAGCGGGAGAACGTTTGGCAGGTTTTGTCTCTAAACTTTCAATCGTATAAGAGGCTGTTTTGCATTTTTCTAAAAAGGCTTGTGCTTCCGCTTCTGTGGCATAGCGTTTATCCAGTTCAGCTTTTAAAAGACCTGAACCTACCTTAAATATAGCGGATACTTTATACGAAGAAGTTGAAACGAATTTTTGAATGTCTCTTTCACGCTCTACAATAAGTCGTACTGCAACTGATTGTACACGGCCTGCAGATAAGCTTGGGCGTACCTTACGCCATAAAATGGGTGATAATTCAAAACCCACTAACCTGTCTAATACGCGGCGTGCCTGTTGAGCGTTTACTAAATTAATATCAATTTCACGCGGATTATCAATGGCTTTTAAGATGGCCGGTTTAGTGATCTCGTGAAATACAATGCGCCTGGTATTTTTTTTTGTAAGCCCTAAAGTTTCATATAAATGCCATGAAATAGCTTCGCCCTCACGGTCTTCATCGGATGCGAGCCAAACCATGTCCGCATTTTTTGATAATTTTCTTAATTCCGCTATTACTTTTTCTTTATCGGGCTGTACTTCGTAGGTAGGCGTAAAGTTATTTTCAATATCAACTCCAAATCCCTTCTTTACCAAATCCCTTATATGGCCAAAACTCGATTTTACCGTATAATCTTTACCTAAAAATCCTTCAATCGTTTTTGCTTTAGCGGGGGACTCGACAATAACCAAATTTTTACTCATTTTATTATAATATAGTATGTACTTTTATGAACGTGAAAAATAAATTTTGCACAAAAGAACTAAATATTGAGTGATAAATACTATTTAAAAATATAGAATTATTGTTATTTAATGTATAATAATTTGATAGTCAATATTTTAAAATAAATAAATTAATTGTCGCACAGCTCTAAAATGCCCCATGAAATTCTTAAAACGTTCATATCCCGGTATTTTCATCTTTCTTTTTTTTCCGGGAAAACTTATTTTAAGTCAAAATTTAACGGTTAATTCTTCTATTGTTTCATTCTCTGATCAAACCTATGTCACTTTCGGACAAGGTGTGGGAAACCGGGTCACTCCAAAAGGCGTTAAGAAATTAGAACCGTTATTATTTGAGGGGCAGATAGCACCTTTATTTTCACTTCAATTTAAAAAAAGGGTCCCGTTTGGTTTTGCTTTATGTCCCAAAATAATTTTCAGGATGTTTAATGAATACAGCTATCCTGTTCGCACCCCTAGCTATATGCCTTTCGTATTAATATACCATAGGGTTAAATATCCTTTTTTGAAACGCTTTAATATGTTTAAACCCTTTTTGAAAATTAAACCTACCTTTTTTAATACGTATAAATACGGTCATCATTCCAACGGGCAAAACGGCACTTATTTTATACCCGGAACAAAGCAAATAAATTACGAAAACGGAAATTTTGCAGCAGATTATACGGAAGTTGCTACCAGTTTTTTATCCGGAGATACGATTCATGATAATCTTGATCTGTTAAGCGGTAGGTTAGCTTTTGAACATCAGCTTGGTATAAACAGGGAAGACAGTATGTACAATACCTATTATTATGAAAAATTGAGTGTTGAATTAAGATTCCTTGTTTTTAAAAAGATTACCGTGGCAACAGGCTTTTCGGCTATGTTTGGAAGACACGGCTTTAAACCGCATTATGCAAGCGATACTTATATAAGCTACAGGCCTTTCCCGAAAATTTCTGATATTTCTATTTTTGCTAAACTCTACTTTGGCCCCGATTATTATAATTTGCGTTACGAAAATAATATGAGCTATATCAGCTTTGGGATATTGCTGGAACCTAAGGCGCTTGCTATTATTAAGAAGTAGAGTTAATCAGAATAAAAATGAGTTTATTTTTTTTACTTCTCATGGTGGGTTTAGGTTATTCAATGAGGCCTATTAGGGGCGTGCCGCAGAGCGGCCGGGCTATCACTTCAATCTTTATCTCCGCTGCGCTTCGTCAAAGGATTTCCGTTCTATCCTTCACGCGAACTCAGGCTTTGAGCTTAGTTTTTTATTTCATGAATGCTTGAGTCAGCGATTGAAGTGAAAATCCTCTTTGGTGTCTCTTTGCAAAAAAAGTGTAGCGAAAAGCCCGTTCAGACGCTCAAAAAACGATTTTAATAACTTCTCCGACTTCACCCGAAGTAATTCACCTTTTTTAAACCCGCAACTTTTATTTTAGTGTCAAATTGTCAGAACAAAGTTTTATCTTTGCTGTTTTATTGAAATTAAATGGAAAGCAAAGTAATAGACGAGTCAAAACAAGGAGAGGCATTAGTAGTGGAAACCACATCTAAGGGCGGAAAAAAACTATTTTTGGAAAGTTACGGTTGCCAGATGAATTTTGCGGACAGTGAAATTGTGGCTTCTATTTTAATTGATAAAGGATACACAACAACAACCGATTATAAAGAAGCGGACCTTATTTTTGTAAATACCTGCGCCATTCGTGAAAATGCTGAGTCGCGTGTGCGCCAACGCTTATACGATTATAAAAAAGTTAAAAAAACCAACAAAAATTTATTGATAGGGGTTTTAGGGTGCATGGCCGAGCGCTTAAAACACCAGTTTTTAGAGCAGGAAAAGCTGGTTGATATGGTGGTTGGCCCTGATGCTTACCGTGATCTTCCCAACTTAATTGCTGTGGCGGAAGGCGGACAACAAGCCATTAATGTTATTTTAAGCAAGGAAGAAACGTATGCAGATATAAGCCCGGTGCGTTTAGATCATAACGGAGTGAGCGCTTTTGTGAGTATTATGCGCGGCTGCGATAACATGTGCAGCTTTTGTGTGGTGCCTTTTACAAGAGGGCGCGAACGAAGCAGAGAGCCTGAAACAATTGTGCGTGAAGTAAAAGAAGCGTTTGAAAAAGGATACAGGGAAGTGACGTTATTAGGCCAAAATGTAAACTCTTATTTATGGAGTGGCGGCGGATTAAAAAAAGAAAATTTAACCGAAGAACAAAAAGCAAGTTCAACCACCTTTGCCGAGCTGTTGGAAATGGTGGCTTTGGTGCATCCCGACCTGCGCGTGCGTTATTCAACGTCGCATCCTAAAGATATGGGCGATGATGTACTGCACATGATGGCCAAGTATGAAAATATTTGCAAGTACGTGCATTTGCCTGTGCAGAGCGGTAACAGCGATGTGCTCGAAAAAATGAACCGCGGGTATACACGCGAATGGTATTTGGATCGTATTGCAGCCATTCGTCGTATTATGCCCGATGCGGGCATTAGTGCTGATATCATTACAGGTTTTTGCGGAGAAACAGAAGAGCAGCACCAAGATACGTTATCTTTAATGGAAGAAGTGCAATATGAATTTGCCTATATGTTTTCTTATAGCGAAAGACCGAAAACATTAGCCGAACGCAAATACGAAGATGATATTCCGGAAGCTGTAAAAAGCCGCAGATTAACAGAGATTGTAGACATGCAGCGTAAGCACAGTGAAATAAGAACAAAACAGGGTTTGGGAAAAGTATACAGGGTGTTGGTAGAAAATGTTTCTAAAAAGTCGACAGAAATGATGAGCGGGCGCAATTCACAAAACACGGTGGTTGTTTTCCCGAAAGGCCATTTAAAAAAGGGCGATTATGTAAATGTGTTGATAACGAGCTGTACGAGCGGAACGCTGATAGGACATGAGATTTAAGACTTTTAGATAGGAGAGATAAATGATACAAGACTAAATACTGAAAGCTTAATAAATAAATGAAGCATAATTTCAAAGAATTAAAAGTTTGGCAAACAGGAATGAATATTTCTGATATGATTTTCGAATTTATTGCCACTCTGCCAAGTAATGAAAAATATAATTTAATTGACCAACTAAACAGGGCTTCCGTTTCTATTCCTTCTAATATAGCAGAGGGATGCGGAAAAAGAACAAATATTCATTACGCTGAATTCCTTTCTACAGCATTAAGTTCATGCTATGAAGTGGAGACACAACTTTTAATTACTGAAAGAAGGAAAATCGGAAATGAAGTATTAAGAAATAAATTATTATTAATAATTGATGAAGAACAAAAGATGATTTTTAAATTCAGAGAGAAGCTGCTTACTTTGTAGTTACTTCTCTAAAATCTTAATTCTCATATCTCAAATCGAAAAATGAATCTCCAAGATATAAAACAACGTTTCGGAATAATAGGAACAAATCCTTTATTGGAAAGAGCTATTGACGTAGCAAGCCAGGTGGCACCAACCGATTTAAATGTATTGATCAACGGTGAAAGCGGTACCGGAAAAGAAGTGTTTCCGCAGATCATACATCAAAACAGCTCACGTAAACATGGGCAATATATTGCCGTAAACTGCGGAGCTATACCCGAAGGCACTATTGACAGTGAATTGTTCGGCCATGAAAAAGGATCGTTTACCGGCGCGCATGATGCCCGCAAAGGTTATTTTGAAGTAGCCGACGGCGGAACTATTTTTTTAGATGAAGTAGGAGAACTACCTTTAACCACACAGGCGCGTTTACTGCGGGTGCTTGAAACGGGCGAATATATTAGGGTAGGGAGCAGTAAAGTGCAAAAAACAAATGTGAGGGTTGTAGCGGCTACTAACATTAATTTTACCACCGCTATCGAAAAAGGAAAATTCAGAGAAGATCTTTACTACCGTTTAAATACAGTACCTATTATTTTACCGCCGCTAAGGGAACGAAAAGAAGACATCCATTTACTGTTTAGGAAATTTGCGAGCGATTTTGCAACCAAATACAGGATGCCGGCCGTGAAGCTTGATGTGGAAGCGCAACAAGCATTGATCAATTATTACTGGCCCGGAAATATCCGGCAGTTAAAAAATATAACGGAGCAAATTTCTATCATAGAAAAAGAAAGAGATATTACACTTGAAAGTATTTTAAAGTATTTACCCAATTACACCAACAATAAATTACCTGCCGTTATTGGAGGAAACTCATCAAGTTCAACACCGGGAGCAGATATGAGTGAGCGCGACCTGTTGTATAAAGTGTTATTTGAAATGAAGAAAGATCTCAACGATCTTAAAAAAGTAGTACATAATATGGTAAACGTAGGCGGCGGCTCTGTAGCGTCAATACCTCACGACGATCTGCAAACGCTTGACAGATTGTACCGCAGCGACGATAATTACCGGCCCGTTATTACAAACCAGGGCGATGTGAAAGTACACACTCCCGTTATTGTAAAAGAAAATGCCGATGGTTTTAGTCAGCCTATAGTTGTGGAAGAATCCTTATCATTACAGGATAAAGAAATTGATATGATAAAAAAAGCATTGAAAAAGCATAAAGGGAAACGGAAGTACGCTGCGCAGGAACTGGGGATCAGTGAAAGAACCCTTTACCGCAAAATTAACGAATACCATATTGAAGAGTAAGGTTTTTATATTCGTTACAGTAATCCTGTTAAGTTTTTCCGGTTACGGTAATACACCTGTCGACTCTTTGCTGAAAACGATTCGTACTTCTGCAAACGACAGTGTTATTTCTTATTCATATTTAAGGTTATCTAACCTTACATTATTAAATAACCCTAAACAGGCCTTAAATTATATAAACAAATCAATCGCTTACTTTCAGAAATTCTCTTCCGATTTTCAGTATACACGCTATTTAAAAAAGGTGGCCGTGTTTAGGTTAATGGGTAATTTAGATTCGAGTATCTATTATAATAATAAAGTGTATGCCAATGCCGTAAAATATAATAACAGGGATGCATTGGCTGAATCTTACGGAGAGTATGGTTTGATAAGTGTTACCCAAAATAATTTTCAGAAAGCAATAGAATACTTTACGAAAGAAATTACCCTTATAAAAAAAAATAAATTTAAGACTGAGATCTCAGGCGTTTATAACAATATGGGTATTGCCTATGGTAATAAGGGAGACTGGGATATGGCAAGCGAATACTTTTCGAGGGCTTTAAAAGATGATGAACTGAATAACCGGGTACACAGTCTTGGCAATGATTATAACAACCTTGGTGTTGTATGTATTATTAATCATAAACTCGACGACGCTAAAAAATACTTTTTGAAGAGTCTGAATTACCGGATAAGCACAGGCGACAGCCTTGGTATTGGAGGGTCATACAATAACCTGGCATTATTGGAGAATGAAAAAGGGAATTTTACGGGGGCTTTAGTATATGCAGATTCTGCTATGGCTATAGCGGACTCAAAAGAATATAAAAAATTAAAAGTAGAGATCTACGACTCGTATGACCAGATTTATTCTAAAATGGGTAATTATAAAATGGCTTATGAATACCTTAATAAAAAGAACCGGTTAAATGCGGTGTTCGAAAAAGAAAAATTTAGTGATGATATCCACCAACTGGAAACAGATATACTGGCAGAGCAGAACCAATCGCAACTGCTTCAGAAAAACTTAGAGCTTACCCGATCTGAAAAACAAAAACAAAAACAGCTGGCTATTTTAGTTATTGCAGGTGTTTTAATCATAGCGCTCATTGTTTTTGTGTATTACTTTTTTAAAAACAATAAAATACTCACCAATCAAAATGCCATCATCTCAGGGCAGAAAGAAGTGATAGAAGAAAAACATAAAGATATTAAAGACAGTATTACGTACGCACACCGCATACAATCCGCATTAATTCCAACCAAACAGCAACTGAGTAGCCAATATAATAAGATAGAAATTTTATTTAAGCCGAAGGATATTGTAAGCGGCGACTTTTATAAATATTCGAAAGTAAACGACCTTAATATTTTTGTATTGGCAGATTGTACCGGGCATGGTGTGCCCGGGGCTTTTATGAGTATTATCGGAATGAATTGTTTAGATACGTTGATCAATGAAAAAGGACTGACAGAGCCGCATTGTATTTTAAATGAATTAAAGACAGGGGTGGTTAACAGCTTAAATCCGGATCTTAACAACACAGATAAAAAAGACGGGATGGATGTGGCATTAATTTCCTTCACGGACCATGAATTAACTTTTTCGGGCGCTAACCAATCTCTTTTTGTTTTAAGAAATAAAGAGCTAACCGTGTTTAAAGGAAACAAACAACCCATAGGTTTGTCTGAAAGGCAGGAAGAATTTACATCTGTTACGTTTAATGTATTCCCTGCTGATCGTATTATCCTGTTCAGCGACGGTATAGTAGATCAATTTGGGGGACCCGAGGGTAAAAAATTAAAAGTAAAAGAATTTAAAAATTGGTTAATAGAAACATCTTCTTTAACATTGCAGGAGCAGATCGTTGAAATTGAAAACAGGTTAAATGCATTTATGCTTAACTATGAGCAAACAGACGATATTACCCTTGCTATCATTGAAATTTAAAAAGTAAAATATAAGTAAAAAAATTTATGAAAACTCTGACATTCATCGGTTTATTTCTTTCAGCTTCAGTTCTGTTCTTTTTTTCGTGCCATACATCTAAGAAAAATACAATTGCAACAACTGCGGCAAATTCTTCTGCACCTGTTTCAACAACCACTGTATCAGCAGAGCCTGCTGCAACAACTTCCCTATTGGTAAGAACGGGGATTGTTCCCGGCGATTTAGAGTTGAAAGCGATACAGGCAAAATACCCGGATGTAACAGCAACAGCGTTAAATCACGGGTATGAAATTTACTCAGGAAAATGTACCGACTGCCACCGTAAAAAAAATATTTTTATGTTCAGCGAAACTAAATGGAAAGAGATTATAGATGATATGGCTCCACGCTCACAGCTGAATGCGGAAGAAACAGATGATCTGTATAAATATGTTCTATCAATGAAGGCTACGCAGAATATGTACGCCAAATAGAAAAAGATTATCAGTCTGCCGTGCTTATATTAATTTAATTTATAACAAATGAACGAAGCACTTTTACAAACTATATGGAAATACAAGTTACTCGGGCAGGCAGAATTTACCGGAACAAAAAACGAGATCATTCAGGTCGTTTCTATAGGTGATCATAACCAAGATGCCGGACCCGATTTCTTTAATTCAAAAATAAAGATCAATGATGTATTGCTTGCCGGGAATGTAGAGATTCATATTAAAACATCGGATTGGCTAAAACATAAGCATCAAAACAATAACGCGTATAATAACTTAGTATTGCATGTGGTTTATGAGCATGATGCAGAGCTGCAGCAAAATGAAAATTTTAATGTATCAGTCGTTGAACTTAAAAATTATATTAAGCCCGGCTTGTTACAACAATATAATGCAATTCAGTTTTCAAAACAAGTTATTGCCTGCGGGAAGTCTATAGCCTTGGTTCCGGAACTTACCTGGAAATCATGGCTTGATAGGTTAGCCGTAACACGCCTGGAAGATAAAACAGGGTATATTGAGCACCTTTTTAATTTCAGTAAACAAAATCTCGATGAAACGTTATACATCCTATTATGTAAAAATTTTGGATTTAAAATTAACAGCGAGGCTTTTGAGCTGCTTGCCAAATCATTGCCATACCATATCCTTAAAAAATATGGCGATAATCCTTTAAGAGTAGAAGCATTACTGTTTGGAGTAGCAGGATTTTTAGATGAACCGTTCCAAGATAAATATCCTAAGCTTTTGCAAAACGAATATGAACTTCTTAAAACAAAACATACTTTAATAAGCCTTAAAAAAGAAATCTGGAAATTTTCAAAAACCCGTCCTGCCAATTTCCCTACTATTCGCTTATCGCAACTGGCAAGCTTAATTTTAAAAAGCCGTTCCTTATATCATTTTTTAGAAGGCCGTCCGGATATAAAAGAACTTAAACAATTTTTTGAAATTGAAGCTCATACGTATTGGAAAACTCACTTTTTGTTCGACGTTTTGTCGGAAGAAAGTATCAAGCCTTTAGGCGTGGTAGCCTTTAATTCAATTATTATTAATACAGTTGTCCCGTTCTTGTTTTTTCTCTCTAAGAATAGCTTGGGAGAAGTGATGAGCGAATATGCTTTGGGCCTTCTGAGCCGGTTAAGTGCTGAGGTAAATACTAAAACCAAAGAATACAGTACTCTAGGTAAAAAAGCCGAAAACGCGTTGGAAAGCCAGGCACAAATTCAGTTATACGACATGCTTTGCTCAAAGAAAGCATGCCTTCACTGCAACGTGGCAAAGTTTTTACTCAAAAGTTCGATATAACCGTTAATAAAAAAAACTAATTCTTATATTTGCAATAATGGTACGTAAAATAATATACTGGTTTGAGCAACAGGCTTTCGGTGTTTGCGAATGGTGGGGTAAAAAGCTTGGCATTCAAACCACACATGTAAGAATGTATTTTATATACCTTTCATTTTTCACCTTCGGTTCTCCTATTATTGTTTACTTTATTATGGCTTTTATACT
>JBBRHI010000011.1:0-15290 GCA_038222995.1 Bacteroidia bacterium
TTTGATAGTGTCACACATTCGATGATGTATAAAAAGTATTTACGTCACACCAACGTTAATTTCAATGCGTAGCCTCCTACGTCTCTCATGCCTTAGTAATAGTGCGGCTGCTTTGGCGGAACGGTGCGAACTGCAAGTCTGAAAAGCAAGAGCGGGGTTACTTGCAGTTGGCGTTCCGTCTTGATTTTTTTGTTTCTTTTTTCATCAAGAAAAAAAGAAAGAAGAAATAAAAATAATTCTCATATACAATTCAATAAAAAAATAACCTTACCGGTTATCCGGTCAACCCTACCCGTTATAAACCCAAACACTCATATTAACATATCTTGTATCTTATTTTGTACTATTTCGAAACCATCCTTCGTTATACATACAAATAAAATAAATATGTAACGTTTCAAACCCTCCGGATCCTTTACACTTAGCCAAGCCTACCTGTAAATTATTTCTCTTCTGTGTTGTTACACGGTCGCTTTATAACATAAAGCAGAATAGTTAAAAAAATAATTCAAACCGCCTTTCCTTTCCCCCCTCTCCATGTAATGGAGAGGGGACGGGGGTGAGGCTAAAAAAGAAATCATGTCAAACACCGTAGAAACAGGCCATGCAAAAAACACGGCAAATCTTGAACACCTTATTACAATAGCAGTAAACGAAGGCCCTGCTTATATGCCTTCCAACCCAAACCTCACGGTTTCAAACCTGCAGGTTGTGCTCGCCAATTCAAGGGCCGCGCTCACCACACTCAAAAACGATTTCAACACCTGGAAAAACACAACCAACGATCGTGAAATGGCCTTTGAGCCGCTCAAACACCTATCCACCAAATTACTCAACATCCTAATATCATCGGGCGCACCCGCGCAAACCGTAAAGGATTTTAAAACCATTAACGCTAAAATTCAGGGAACTAAAATTAATAAAACAAAAGCGGCCGAACCGGTGGTTACAACAGCTGATGATCCGTCTACAGAAACGCTTCCCGCTCATAAAACCATTTCATCATCCCAGCAAAGTTATGACAGCATGGTCGATCATTTCGAAAAGGCGGTCATCCTCTTAAACTCCTTACCGTTTTATGCTCCCTCCGAACCGGAGTTAACCGTATCGGCTTTACAAACAAGTTTCACTAATTTCCAAACCTTAAACACCGCCTCCTTCAACAGCTCAAATTTATTGAGCAGCTCAAGGATCAACCGCGATAAAGTCATGTATACCAATCCCGATTCATTATACGAATTGGCAAAAGCGGTAAAAGCATACATCAAAGGTAAATTCGGCGCAGGCAGTCCCGAATACAAACAAGTAAGCATTATGCGGTTTTCAAAGATTAAATCGGGGAAATAATCTTAATAGCGCATAGTAAAAAGAGTCTTTTTTAAAGACTCTTTTTTTAGGTAATAATTCCGTGAAACAAATTCCTCCTTTCAAGGAGGTGTCCGCCAACCGGCGGACGGAGGATGTTTTTATAAAAGAACTCACCGCTACAACTATAAAACCCTCCGCTTACAAGTTAGTACTCACCGCTCACAAAGTAAAAGAGGTCGCTTACAAAGTAAAACCCGCCGCTTACAACTTAATGCTCACCGCTCACAAAATAAAGGACGCCGCTTACAAACTAGCACCCACCGCTTACAAAGTAAAACCCTCCGCTTACAAGTTAGTACTCTCCGCTCACAAAGTAAAGGATGCCGCTTACCAAGTAATATACCTCAATTACATCTGCGTACTCTGCACCAATCTCTGCAACCTCTGCGTTTAGCCTAAATTATCCGCAGGCAAAAAATAAATAAACAATACTGTCCGGTTTATAATCCAATAATACATTCTATAATTTAACCTTAACAAACAGCTATACAAAAAAGCAGGAACGGGTTTAAAGTCGTTCCTGCCGGTTGTAGTGGTATGTTCAAATTATACGTTCAATGTTCCTTCAATCGAATCATCAAGTGTTTTACCGATAGCCGCACCAATCAGCATTTTAACGCCTGCTACTGCCATACCGTGTTTGTTATCCCAATAATAACCCGATGCAGGCGCTATTTTAATAACCGAAATACGCGGATCATTTTCGCCTTCCGTAAACCATGTTTTTAAAATCGGTTTCCACAGTGCTTTAATTTTTGCTTTGTCATCGCTTATCATCGCTTTACCCGATAAATACATAAAATCCGAATGAGCAGAACCCTGGAAATATAATTTCACGGTAGGGTCGGCGGCAATTTCTTTATTTTTATGGCTGTCTTTAGCGCTTAAAAACCAAAGGTTGCCGGCATCGTCTACTTCCTGTACACTCATAGGCCTGGTGCCCGCCGTTTGCCCGCTCGTTACGGTTGTACAAAAGAAACAGCTTTCAGCCTGTTTTATTAATTCTTTTACCTTATCTACTGCCTCTTTGGTAAATAGATCCTTGTGATTGTCTTCGGGTTGGTTTTTGTTAATGCTGTCCATACGTTTAAATTTTAATGTTGTGATTAATTTAGTTTAAAGCGTATAAATAAAATGATGTGCCTTTAGCAAACTTTTATTCTGTTTAACATTTTCCGGTTTTTTATTTAAAACCTTCCTAAAATGTTCAACAAACCGCAAACGCGTGTCTGTTTTTGTGGAATTTTTTTCCACAGGTGTCAATCCCGTTCAATAACGTATATGCAGGAGTCCTATCTCCCTAATAGTAAAAATATATAAAGACAATGCAATTGCCTCTATCATCAATAAGATCAAACGTATTTTTGCGCCTCCGGCACTCTTTTCGCATCTCTGCGGTTAAACCCATACGCGCTTCTTCCTTTACTTTGAACCTGCAAAATCAAATAAAAAGCGGTAAGCCGCAGAAAAATGTTCCATGCCTTTTTTATCAGTCTCGGCAATGCTACCTTCCGAAACACAAAATTCTTCGGCGTTATACATACAAATATTCACCGTTTCCTTATCGTAAATAATAGCATGGTGTGTTGTATCTTCCTTAATATCATAAAAGCTCAGTTCCCTTAACCTGTTAAGTATAGTACTGCGGTCAGCTTCTGTAAGTGCAAAGCCCTTTCTTTTTATCTCCTCATTTTTTTGTTCAATATGCACACATGAGTCGTGTGTATATTCTACTTTCGACGATTCATTCAACATGCCTCCGCCGGTATACAAGCTTATGGTAAAGTCTTTTCCCCAGCTTTCGGGTACGCCCTTTGTTTTTTCTTTCATAGAAGTGTCGGCACATGATATAAATAAGCAACCAATCATCAAGCAAGCAATAAATAATTTCATAAGGGTTTAAATTAGAGATACATTAAAGTAAGATAAATTTTAACGCATTACAAAATAAGTAATGAAAAACATACCCCCCGCGTTCTCTGCGTCTTCATCCGCGCTCTTTACGGTTAACTTCTATCCTGCCGTTAAAAATAACTAAACAACAATATCCTGCTTGCAATACCGTTATATAATCTATATTTTAGCCTAAATGATAAACATCTATACCAAAAAACAGCGTTGGAAATGGCTCCTCTTTATAGTAGCGATCATCATTGTATTTACATCCTTATGGTATACCACAACCCTCGCCAAACAAATTGGTAACGACGAAAAAGAAAAAGTAAAGCTTTGGGCAGATGCCGTGCAACGAAAAGCCAAACTGGTAAAATTCACCAACGATCTGTTTCAAAAGCTGCAAACCGAAGAGTTGAAGAAAGCGGAGCTCTACGCGCTTGCTACAAAGGAACTCAACAGCCAAACAAACCAGATCTCTTTATTCGTACTTAAAGTATTGCAGGACAATACTACCGTCCCCGTTATATTAACCGATAATGAAGGCCGTGTAAACGCCAGCCGTAATTTAGATTCCGTAATTGCAAACGACAAAGCGGCGCTGCAGGAAGAATTAGAGCTTATGAAATCCTTATACGAGCCTGTCGTAATTGATGTGTACCGCGATAAAAAAAACTACCTCTACCATAAAGACAGTCGCTTATTTAATGATATTAAAGTAGTGTTCGACAGTTTAATTAAATCATTTATATCGGAAGTCGCCATTAACAGTGCCGCCGTGCCCGTTATCTATACCGACTTGAGCCGCACCAATGTTATTGCAAGCGGTAACATTGATGCATGGAAAATTAATACTCCCGCTAAGCTACAGGCTGCCATACAAAAAATGGAATTGCAAAACCCGCCTATTGAAGTAGACCTTGGAGGCACCTCAAAGAACTTTATTTTTTATGAAGAATCTACCTTACTGGCTCAGCTCAAATATTATCCTTACGTGCAGTTTGGCGTAATAAGTGTATTTTTATTAATTGCTTACATCCTTTTCAGTACAGCCCGCAAAGCGGAGCAAGACCAGGTGTGGGTGGGCATGAGTAAAGAAACCGCGCACCAGTTGGGTACACCTTTATCCTCTTTAATGGCCTGGACAGACTATTTAAAATCAACAGGCACTGATGAAAGCATTATTAATGAAATGAACCGCGATGTGTTACGCTTAAATACCATCACTGATCGTTTTTCTAAAATAGGATCACAACCTACATTGCATGAGTCCAACGTATGCCTAATCGTAAAAGATGCACTTGATTATTTAAAAACACGCACCTCTAAAAATGTAAATTACATTGTTGATATTCCTGATACAGAAATTAATGTGATGCTCTCCGTTCCTTTATTTGAATGGGTAATTGAGAATATCTGTAAAAACGCCGTTGATGCCATGGACGGCAAAGGCGAATTTAGAGTTACCATAAAAGATATTCCCGAAGGTGTATCTATCGACTTAAGTGATACAGGAAAAGGAATTCATAAATCAAAACAGAAGTCTGTTTTTAAGCCCGGTTATACAACTAAAAAGAGAGGCTGGGGCTTGGGCTTATCACTCAGTAAACGTATTATTGAAAATTACCACAACGGTAAATTGTTTATTGCGCACAGCGAAGAAAACAAGGGAACAACCTTTCGGATCATTTTAAAGAGAGGGTAATAAATAATGGAAAGTGGAGAATAGAAAAGGTAGTGAAGGAAGAAAGCAAAATTTCCGTGTCATTGCAAAGAAAATATTTTGGGCGTTCGGGCGGGCTTTTTGTTCCAATCTTTTTTGTCGGCTGATCATGTTAGCGTGCAACTTTAATTACAAAAAAGGATTTCCACTGCAATCCCTAACGCAATAAACTCAATCCTTAAAATTAAATGCTATTTAGTAAATTGCAAAGGCAGCAAACAAAGAGGGGAGTTAAAACAGTAAACGTATACTGTGCGTGAGGGATGAAGCGGTATGTTTGAGCTCTTTTTTGTTGTTCCTAAGAACAACAAAAAAGAGCGAGTAGCGACAGCCCGGCCCGCCGGCAGGCGGGACATGCCCAAATTAATTACATTAAAGAATTGACCTATTCTTTTGCTTATCTCATCAATTCAATAAATAATAAAAAAAGCCGGGACTTACATTCCGGCTTTTATTTAAGATTGTTTTCTCGTATTGAGTTCATCCCGTATTTTAGAAGCCAGTTCATACTGTTCATCATCCAACGCGGTTTGCAATAAGTTCTTTAATTCCTCACTCGATTTCGATTTGTACTCGCCCTCCGGCGCAGTCATATCTTCTACCGTTGCCATAGGGGTTTCGGTAGCCGGTAACGAATCATCATCCAGCACAATACCGGCCGATTTTAAAATAAATTCGTAGGTATAAATAGGGCAATTAAATCGAACCGCTAAAGCAATGGCGTCACTGGTGCGGGCATCAATTTCTACTTCACGGGTTCCGTCGGTACAAATTAGCTTAGCATAAAAAATACCTTCCACTAAATTGTATATTAATATTTCAGTAACTTCAATCGAAAACGTTTCAGAAAAAGCTTTAAACAGATCATGCGTTAAAGGACGGGTAGGGGTCATTTTCTCCAGCTCTATAGCAATGGCCTGTGCTTCAAAGCCTCCAATAATAATCGGTAAACGTCTGCTTCCTGTACTTTCGCCCAACACTAAGGCATATGCGCCACTCTGAGTTTGGCTGTATGATAAACCAACAATTTCTAAACGTACTTTTTTCATTCCCATTTTAAGATACTCTAATATACAAAAAAGTAAGTATTAGTTGTGATTTGCTTTAAATTTTTTCACGGCTTCAATCAATTTTGGTACAATAGTAAATGCATCACCTACTACACCATAATCGGCCGATTTAAAGAAAGGCGCTTCCTTATCGCTGTTTATTACAACAATAGTCTTACTTCCGTTAACACCTGCTAAATGCTGTATAGCTCCCGAAATACCAATAGCAATGTATAAATTAGGACGAATAGCAACGCCTGTTTGGCCAACGTGCTCATGATGCGGCCTCCAGTGCATGTCCGCTACAGGACGTGAACACGCTGTTGTAGCTTTTAATTCTTTAGCTAACTCTTCAATCATTCCCCAATTTTCAGGGCCTTTCATGCCGCGTCCTGCAGAAACTACCAACTCAGCTTCCGGTAGGGGAATCATTCCGCCAACATCATTTGATTTTTTTTCTTTAACAACAATCCTAGAATTAACAGTACTTAAGTCAACTGCAAAATCAGTTACCGTTGCCGTATTATCTCCTAACTTAACAGGGAAAGAATTCGGTAATAAGGAAATAATTTTCACATCGCTGTTAATAGAATAAACTGCTGTAGCTTTCCCGGAAAACACGTTTTTCTTTACTTCTAAATTTGCTCCGTTTACTGTAGGGAAATCAACAGCTCCCGCAACCAAACCTGCTTTTAAACGGGCAGATAAACGTGGAGCAACCGCTTTACCAACGATATCAAAAGAGAATACAATAATTTTTGCGCCTTCTGCTTTAACGGCTTGTTCAACTGTTGCTGAAATAAGCATACTGTCTAAAGATGCCAACGCCTCATTTTTAACGGATAATATTTTTTTAGCGCCTGCTTTCCCGATCTCTTCCAATTGACCGGCATCTGCATTAATAGCAAGAGCAGTTACTGAAGAGCCTGTTAGTTCGGCTATCTTAGAAGCATAATTAACAGCTTCCAAAGATGATTTTTTTATCTTTCCTTTATTTATTTCTGTATAAACTAATACCATAATTTCTATTTTTGTGTCCCGCAGATTCACAGATTCTGCAGATGATTGTTTTTAGTTTTAAACTTTAGTACTTCTATTTTTTACACTATTTCAAATCCGCGACATCAGCGTGAAATTATTTTTAAATAACCTTCGCTTCCGTATGTAACAAATTAACTAATTCATCCATATTATTTACATCTATCATTTTCACGGTGGTTCGTCCGGCCGATAAAGTATATGATTTAATATTGGTTAATTTATCATTGCCTGCAGCAGCTACAACTGTTAAAGGTTTTGTGCGGGCGCTCATAATTCCTTTCATGTTAGGGATGCGTTGTTCGGCCATTCCTTTAGCACAAGAAACCACTAAAGGTAATTCGCATTCAACAACCTGTGCACCCCCGTCTACATCCTGTTCAACTGTTGCTTTGCTTCCTTCTAAGTCAAACTTAGTTGCTAACGAAATAAACGGTAAATCCATAAATCCTGCAACCATGCCGCCAACAGAAGAACCGTTATAGTTGATGGTTTCTTTACCGGTTAATATTAGCTCATAGCCGTTATCCTTTGCATATTTTGCAATTTGTTCAGCCACAAAATACGCATCCGGCCCTTCAGAGTCAATACGAACACCGTCATCCGCTCCTAAAGCAAACCCTTTACGAATAGTGGCATCAGCATCAGCTAATCCTACATGTATAATGGTTACTTTTTCAGCTTTACCCGCTTCCTTTAATTCTAACGCGCGTACCAAAGCATACCATTCATCGTACGGGTTAATAATAAATTGAACACCGGCAGTGTTAAATTCAGTATCGCCGTTTGTAAAAGAAATTTTAGTAGTTGTATCAGGAACATTACTAATTGGAACTAATATTTTCATGGTTAATCGTTTTATTTTTTGTTAGCGAAATAATCTCGGTTTAAAAAATTGAAACCGGCTATATCATATATGATTTTAAGGTCAGCAAATTTAAAAAAATATGAGTGTAAATCAATAGATATGGACCAATATTTTATTTTGTTTTAATTAAATCATAAAATTCTGTCAATGAATGCTTTACTGCTTTCGAAACCAGCATCCTGAAATCATTTAACTGCCCGGCTACATGCGCTTTTTCAAGAGCTTGATAGTATTTTATACGACTTGCCAAGCTCCCCTTAATGTTTGCAATGTAATAACCGTTTTTCAACAATATAAGATTCATTAATAAACGCGAAGTTCTTCCGTTACCGTCAATAAACGGATGAATCCCAACCAAAATCTGATGCATATCAGCGGCTAAAATAACGGGATGTAAAGCGGAGCTGTGTAGATTATAGTACGTAGTTAAGCCTTCCATTTTTAAAGGAACATCAAAAAAAGCAGGAGGTTGGTGTTCACTTCCGGTAATTCTTACATCTGAATTTCGGTATTTTCCTGCCTCATTTTTTAATATACCTTTTAAAACCAAATAATGTAATTCTTTAATACTTCGTTCAGTTAGGCTAATTTGATTGCTTGCTAAATCATTTACAAAATCAATGGCTTCTCTGTGATTTATAGCTTCTAAATGCTCTCTTACACTTTTACCTCCAATAGTAACGCCCTCTTTAATAACCATAGCGGTTTCCTGTAACGTAAGTGTATTCCCTTCTATCTTATTGCTTTCATAAGTGTAATCCGTAAAAAAATAATCGTTTAATTTATGCAGTTGAATTTTATTAAGCGGCTTTAAAGCATCTATTTTTTCTTTTAATATATCTATCTCATTTAATACTTTAACTACTGGGCCGGGTAAAACCTGTTTTGTTGATTTATTTAATAGTTTCTGATATCCTGAAATTGCATCATTTACAATATCTATAACTTCTTCCGCGTGAGGATATCCTTTAATACTATCTAAAATCTTATCAGACAGCCACGCGTTCATCAACTCATTTGGCTTACACTCCAAAATACCTGTTAGCTTTAAAATTTGTTCTTTAGTAGGCCTTCTTAATTCACTTTCAAATTTACTCACAAGAGATTGGTCAATGCCCATTTTATGGGCAAGTTCTCGTGTTTTTAGTTTTTTCTGAACCCTAAGTTCTTTTAGTTGAAATCCTAACATATCCTTTTAATGTCATGACAAATTTAGTCATTTTATTGAATTTTAATGTATTTAAATCATTTTTTTCAGTTTTTTATTTAGCGGTCTTTTATATACATTTGAACCTTAAGAAAAAGAAAGTAGATAGCGACATATATGAAAACAATAGAATTTAGAGAAGCACTGCGCGAAGCCATGAATGAAGAGATGCGCCGCGATGAAACAATTTTTTTAATGGGCGAAGAGGTTGCTGAATATAACGGAGCATATAAAGTGAGTAAAGGGATGTTGGCAGAGTTCGGTGCAAAACGGATTATTGACACGCCTATTGCTGAACTTGGCTTTGCAGGTATTGGTGTTGGAGCGGCAATAAACGGTTTACGGCCCATCATTGAATTTATGACATTCAATTTTTCGTTAGTTGCTATTGATCAGATAATAAACACAGCCGCAAAAATCTTAAGTATGAGCGGCGGCCAATATAATTGTCCTATCGTATTTAGAGGCCCTACTGCAAGTGCCGGCATGTTAAGCTCTCAGCACTCACAAGCATTTGAAAGCTGGTACGCAAACTGCCCGGGATTAAAAGTAATAGTTCCCTCTAACGGTTATGATGCCAAGGGTTTATTAAAAGCTGCTATTCGCGATAACGACCCTGTTATCTTTATGGAAAGTGAGCAAATGTACGGCGATAAGTGTGAGATCCCTGACGGGGAATATATTATCCCTATAGGTGTTGCCGATATTAAAAAACAAGGAACAGATGTGACTATTGTTTCTTTCGGTAAAATTATGAAAGTGGCTTTAGCAGCAGCAGCAGAACTAGAGAAAGAAGGCATCAGTGCTGAAGTGATCGATCTGAGAACCGTTCGCCCTATTGACTATGATACAGTAATTAATTCGGTTAAAAAAACAAACCGTTTGGTTGTTGTTGAAGAAGCCTGGCCTTTGGCAAGCATCTCTTCCGAAATTGCATTTAGGGTTCAAAAAGACGCCTTTGATTATTTAGATGCGCCAATACGCCGTATTACAGCAGCGGATGTGCCATTGCCTTACGCGCCTACTTTAATTGAAGCCTCTTTACCAAACGTTGCAAGAACAGTAAAAGCAGTGAAAGAAGTGATGTATCAAAAAGCATAAATTACTTAAATAAGTATTATATAAAAAAAGAGCAACATACTATGTTGCTCTTTTTTATTGCCTTTAACTTTGTTAAGAAGTAGCAACTACTTTGCTTTCGAGTTGGTTGTCGGCGATCCATTTTGTTAATGCCATATAAAACATTTCTTTCTCTTTCATGGTATCTGTTCGTAACGTAATGGCCGCATTATTTTCATAAACAAAATAAGTAATACCGTGTCTTTTTTCAATTTTTTCGATAGCTGCAGCATGGATCGAAACTATTTTATTAGTTGCGAGTATGATTTTATTTTCTTCAAACGCCACAAAACAAAGCGTTCTTGCATATCTCCAAAACGTAACCATGATCTCCGTAAAGGCAATTAAAAAACATACAAAAGACATATATTTAATGATACTGTGAGGAAATAACAAAATACTGCCCGCGCATAAAAAGAAGATTATTTTCAGAAAACGTTTTGAAATAAAAGCGTCAGTAAAATAAATAAATTTTTTAGTTCCCTTTAAAACGCTTGCTATCTGTTCAGCTTCAATGCAACAAGCAGCAACATATAAAACGGTTAAAACCGCAAAAAAATATGTTATCTCTTTGTAGCCAATATTGGTTGTAAAAATAAATACTAGCGTTACGGCAACAACACTAAATAAAATAAAATATTTAAAGAGAATAGAGAGTAAGGGCTTCATAGGGTGGAATTAAAATACATGTTTTTCTGCATGGTACGATGAACGCACTAAAGCACCACTTTCCACATATTTAAATCCTTTAGATAAGGCAATTTCCCCCCATTTTTTAAATTCATCGGGATGAACAAATCTTGATACTGGTAAATGTTTTGGCGTTGGTTGCAAGTATTGTCCAATCGTCATCACATCACAATGTACAGCGGCTAATTCATCAATGGTTTCCAAAACCTCCTCTTCTGTTTCGCCCAAGCCTACCATTAAGCCGCATTTTGTTCTTACACCTGCATCATGTAAGCGTTTTAACACTTCCATGCTGCGGTCATATTTTGCCTGTATGCGAACCTGTGCCGTTAAACGACGAACGGTTTCAATATTATGAGAAACAATATCAGGCTTAACATCAATAATACGTTGTAAGTTATCCCACTTGCCTGCAAAATCAGGTATTAAACATTCAAATTTTGTTTCGGGGCTAATTTCCCTTATGGCTTTAATGGTCTCTGCCCAAATAATAGAGCCGCCGTCTTTTAAGTCATCCCTGTCAACCGATGTAATCACGCAATGTTTCACGCCCATCAATTTTACAGAATTGGCAACGCGCTTGGGCTCATCCCAATCGGCCGGTAAAGGTTTACCCGTTGCCACGGCGCAAAACCCGCAGGAGCGTGTACACACATTCCCTAAAATCATAAAAGTAGCGGTGCCTGCACCCCAGCATTCGCCCATGTTAGGGCAATTACCGCTTTCGCAGATAGTGTGAAGTTTATGCTCTGATACTATTTTTCTTACTTTAAGATATTCTTCCCCGATAGGTAATTTTACCCTTAACCAATCGGGTTTTCTGGGTTTTTCTATAACTGCATTTCCTTCCATACGTTCCATCTTTAAAACCATTTTTTTCCGAACACAAAGCCAACATATACCGTTACGATAAATTTTTCGGCCGTATTACGCGCCATAATTGGCAAGCCTGTAGGATAATAATCTAATATTACACCGGTTTCAATCGCCTTTACTTTGTTTGAATAAGGGGCATACTCAAAACTTAAATTAAACTTTGCATACAATGCCGGATATATTTTTATTTCCGATAAACCGTCTACTAAAGGGCCTTTGCCCGAAATACTGTCAATCGTTTGCACGTTGGGATCATACCTTACAGATTGCTGGATTTTAGCACCTGAAATATTATCGCGGTAAACCAAAACGTAAGATGGTTTTGCAAAAGTTATATTTCCGCCTAAAAAATAAGCGGTTCTTATCTCCACCGATTTACGGTCTGCCCTTTTAAATAAAGTAGTTTGATATCCTACACCAACTCTGAATAACAAAATATTATTCAGCTTTCCGTATACAAAACGTTTAGAATTATCGGAACCGTTGGACACCTTAATTTCTTTTGGGTGTTTCATGTTTAATGCTTGAATTTCAAATAATTTTTTACGCGTACCCGTTACATGTTTCGCACGCATGTAATTAACGCCAAATCCCCTGCTGTGAGCGAAAATCCCGAAAGAGGCTTCGTTCCTGTACAATACATTAGGATCGCGCCCTGCTGCAACAGCTTGAGTTGTACTTTGTGAAAAACAAATTACGGAAGCGCCGATAAACGTTAATGTGGATAAAAACCTTTTAAACATTGGTAAGCAAAAATAGCTATTAATTTTTATTTAATGAATAAGCCAAGCTTTATTATCTTTGATAAAAAAACACAAAATGATAACGAGTAAAGTAACATATACAGGTGCTTTGAGGGCAGAAGCCACTCATGTACAATCAAACACTACAATTTATACCGATGCGCCAAAAGATAACCACGGAAAAGGAGAGGCTTTTTCGCCTACCGATCTGTTGGCAACATCTTTAGCAAGCTGTATTTTAACCACTATAGGTATTGTGGCAATGAGAGAAACGATGACACCTATTGACGGAACTGTTGCAGAGGTTACAAAAGTAATGTTTGCCGAACCCAGGAGAGTAGGGGAAGTGCATGTGAAAATTACGTTTCCCAAATTAAATTACAGTGACAAAGAGAAGAAAATGTATGAACATACGGCCCATACATGCCCTGTATCAAAAAGCTTGCACCCTGACTTAAAACAGGTTATTGAATTTGTTTGGTAATTGCTTCCAGGATCTCAGAAACAATAATGCCGTTATGCGAGGCATTATAAAAACAAACTCCGTTTTTTATAATTAAAACCTGCGGTGATGCGTGTTCAATGCCAAAGCGAACCGCTATTTCATTAGAGACGTCTCTGTGCGCCAAAAGGTCAAGATAATAAACAGGTACTTTTTCATCGTCTTTCCATTTCGATTCAAAACGGTTTAAGGACATAGAACTTATGGAGCACCTTGTACTATGTTTAAATATAACAACAGCCCGATTGCTATCGGGCTGTTGTTTTGAAATATCAATAATATCTGACAACTGATTTACATCAGTTAATTGATGCCAAAGCATGAATTGTTATACAGACTTTTTAGCAGAAGTGGCAGTATTAGCTTTAGAATAAGCCGGACATTTTTCGTGCGATTTGCAAGAATTACATGTTAAGCATAAAGCAAATAGCACAGAACTTAATAAAGCTAATTTTTTCATAGGTTTTGACGTTTTAAATATTGGAGTAACAAATATATAGTAATTTTGCTAAGGGCAAAAAAAAAGTAGATAAAAACCTTAAATTATTTCTAAAAAATAATTAACAACCTTGCTATGAGTACAAAAAAAGAGAAAAGTGTATGGTATATTAAGCTGGAAGATGAGATGAATAAGCCTTATTTTAAGACACTTACAGAATTTGTAAAAGAGGAGCGGACAAAATTTACCATATACCCGAAAGAGAGTGATGTCTTTAACGCTTTAAAATTAACATCTTTCGAAAATATTAATGTCGTAATTTTAGGTCAGGATCCTTATCATGGATATAACCAAGCACACGGGCTTAGTTTTTCAGTTAATTACGGTATTAAGCCTCCGCCCTCATTAATTAATATTTTTAAAGAGCTGCATACAGATGTAGGTTTTACGATCCCTAACCACGGAAACCTTACGGCATGGGCTTTACAGGGGGTTATGCTTTTAAACGCAACATTAACGGTTAGAGCAGGCGAACCCGGAAGCCATCAAAAAAAAGGCTGGGAGCAGTTTACGGATGCCGTTATAAAACTGGTTTCTGACGAAAAAGAACACTGTGTTTTTTTACTGTGGGGGAATTATGCAAAGTCTAAAGTGCCTTTAATTGATGCGTCAAAACATTTAATACTGGAAGCAGCGCATCCTTCACCTTTAGCAAGGGGTGCATTTTTTGGAAGCGGGCATTTTTCAAAGGCCAATAAATATTTAAAAGCGCATCATAAAACAGCGATCAATTGGAATCTTCCAAACGGTTAAAAAAAGAGTTGTTTTTTACTATCGGCCTTATTTTGTCGACCTTATCCGCTAGGTTATTAGCACAGATAAACTGATGAGCTAATATTTTGTTTTTATTGATCTTTATTTTTAAGTTTAGGAGTTATATAATACAGGAAATATGATCAGCATTCAAAAACAGGTTCTACTGCTCACAGAGTTTCATTATAAAGAATTTGCGGATTATTTATTGGATACTAACTCAGAACTTCCTTATAAACTGATTTCTACCATAAAAAAAACAAAAATCCAACCCGAATCAGACGGATTGTGTAAATTAATTTACGGGGATGCAGAAGAAAAGACACGAAAAAAATTTTTACAGTTAACACATCACACATTTAAATTAAGCGCCTTTTTAAGCAGGAATTATCCTAATTATTTAAAACACAATTTACAATTAATAGAAGAACTTTTAGGTAAAGGACAAAAACAAAAGGCAAATGACTTGGCTGAATGGCTTACCGATGTTGCGGAAAAAATAGAAGATTATACAACACTGATTGAGGTATATAAATTTTTAGCCCAGCAGGCCTTTATTACAGAGTCGAAAGATTCTAATAAATACCACAAAAAAGTAGATGAATATACAGTATTAGAACAAATTAAAAACTCATTATATGCTTACCTCAGGGAGCATTTGTTCTTTAAAGGAAAAGAGAATATTTCTAAATCACAAGTTAATAAGGACTTGGCATTTTTTGATAAATATGTCGTACACGAATCTAATTCGATCAGTATTTTAGCGCGTTTCGGTAAATATTATGAATTAAGCTTTTTAGGGCATCCCGATTTTTTTAAAAAAGAAACGGAGCAAGAGCTCGAAAACTTAGAAAGAGATTTTTTAAATAACTCTTTTGTATGTTATCATTATTTAGATGATATGTATTTTAAAATACTCGGACAAAGGCTTCAGCATAATGTAAATACTACTAATACTGAGG
>JBBRHI010000012.1:0-15073 GCA_038222995.1 Bacteroidia bacterium
CAGGCTTTAATGATAGAAGCCTTTGATGAAATAAATAACGACACAAAAGCAGTAGACGATTTAAAAACATGGCTGATAAAAAGCAAACAGACCCAAAACTGGGAAACTACCCGCGCTACCACAGATGCAGTGTATGCCCTACTCTTAAAAGGAACTGACTGGTTAGCGACAGAACCGAATGTAGACATAATGGTTGGCGACATTAAGCTAGATCCTAAAACTGATAAAAGCTTAAATGCCGAACCCGGAACCGGTTATTTCAAAAAAACATGGACAGGCTCTGACATTAAACCCGGCAACATGGGTAAAATTAAAATTGAAAAACATGATGCGGGGGTAAGCTACGGCGCCGTTTACTGGCAATACTTTGAGCAATTGGATAAGATCACACCGCACGAAACACCGCTGAAGATCAAAAAACAATTGTTCCTTCAAAAAAATACGGCAAGCGGCCCCGTGATAGAACCGATTACGGAAACCACTCACTTAAAATTAGGTGATAAAATAAAAGTAAGAATTGAATTACGTGTTGACCAAGACATGAGCTATGTGCACATGAAAGATATGCGGGCATCCGGCTTTGAACCTACCAATGTGATGAGCGGGTATAAATACCAAGATGGCTTAGGATATTATGAAAGTACAAGAGACGCGGCAACCAATTTCTTTTTCTCATATTTGAATAAAGGAACCTATGTATTTGAATATCCTTTGGTGGTAAACCATTCGGGCGATTTCAGTAACGGTATTACCAGTATTCAATGCATGTATTCTCCTGAATTTACAAGCCACAGCGAAGGCATCAGGGTTAAAGTGGATAAGTGATGTAAGATTAGATTGAACAGAGTGGAGAACCTCGTAACTACTATTTACAGTAAAAATGGTTGAATATTATTCCAAATTGAACTGACAAATAATAACACCATAACCTTCAACAAAAAACCCTAAGCATTTGCTTAGGGTTTTTTGTTAACTAATATATAAAACTATTCGTCGTCTTCCTCTTTTTTAAGATGAAGCTGCGGGTATTCAACAGCGCCGATAGTCATTTCGCTTGTATCTAAATTATAAATATCGCCCATGCTCATCACATGCACAATTAAATTTTTAATAGAGATAGGCTGACTCATTTCAACCTGTGTAATATTGGTATCTTTAATTTGTTGTCCGTCTACTAAAATAACAAGGCCTGAACCGATAGCCTCCATTATTTTGCTGTCTGTAATTAATAAGCCTGTATCTTCACCTAAACCAATACCCAACACCCTCGGATTTCCCACAACAGCTTGGAACAACCGTCCTATTCTTCCACGGTGAACAAAGTGTGTGTCAATTACAACATCATCTATTAATCCTAAACCGCTTGTAATTTTAACTTCTCCTTTTAATAAGGCTTCACTGCTGCTTCCCTGGTAAATCATATTATTTGAAGCTGCCGCTGCACCCGCTGAAGTACCGGCAAAAATAAAATCTTCATTTTGATATTTAGCAAGTAATAATTTATGAAAAGGTGTTCCTCCTAAAATCGATGTCAAACGTAATTGATCGCCACCCGTAAACATCACCACATCCGCTAATTGCAATCTGTCAAAAGATTCTTGTGCTAATGCTTGCTCCCGTTTTTCAATATCAAGTACGCCAACATTAGTAGCGCCAAGTGCTTGCAAAGCTTTTACATATTCAGGGCCTACCTCTTTCGGGATTTTTGAAGCGGTAGTTATAATTTCGATCCTTGATTTTTCTTTCAGCTTCGATTCATTAATTAAGCGACGTAAAATACCCGTTTCAAAAAATTTGATATGCTTTTCGCTTTGCTTATTTAGATCAGCATCCGTAAAACTGCCTTTATCAACAGCACCACCAATAATAATTAATTTACCTTTTGGATTCATAGTACAAATACGTTTTGCTTTGTTTGCCCTGTAAAATTATGGTTTATAGCAATAAAAGACAGTTTAATTTTAATATTTTTTTAATAACTACGGTATATCCAAAAATTGAGCCACAGTTTTACAGCTGCTTATCCAAGTCTTTTAATTCTTTCACCTTTTCGGCATAACCCATTTTATCAAATGAGTAAATTAAATTATTTAAGATCCGTTTGATGATATCAAGGTTAGAACACGGTAAGTAATATTTAGTTTCAGGTTCTATCTTTAACTGCTTAATGAACGAATCAATATCTGCCTGGTTAAAGATCAACCCTTTACTGAACGGGTTAATATAAAATAAAATATTATCGGATAAGGTTTTATGAGAAGGGTCAAATAAATTGGTAAGGTCGTTAACGTAAGCCAACACAAAGTGCTGCGGCAGGTTAACACCGTATACAGGTATGTTTAATTCCTTACATATAAGGGTATAAATAATGCTCAACATTACCGGGTTTCCTTTTTTGGTTTCCAAAACCACGTTAATAAAGGAGTTCTGAGGAGCATGGTAATTGCTGATGTTGCCGCCAAACTGGTGAACCTCAAATAAAATATGGTTAATGATCTTTACTTTTTCAAGAGCCGTTAAATCATCATGCAGCTCGAGCCACACATCCTGTTTTACCTGGTGAAGCTGCTTTTTTAATTTATTTTCATCCAAGTCAGGATACTGATAACGGGCAATAATACAGCAACCTTTAAACAGATCATCCTGCTCGTTCTCTGCCCAATTTTTTAGCGCGTTTTGCAAAGCTTTAAACTGAATCGTATGAATGATCCCTTCAATGCGTTTCTGCATTAAAGCATCAAAGCTGTTTTCCCAAGCTGTTTCCAGGTGGGGAATAGCCGGAGGGCCTAAAACAATAAACCTGTTTTTAACTTCTGAATAAATTCCGTCATCCGGGTCATCCAGCAAAGTAATCAGGGCTATTACTTCTTTTAGGTTCATTTCGTTTTTCTTGGCTCGCATACTATAAACAAAAATAGCCCCGATTTGGAGCTATTTTGAACCGTAAATTAGTTTTTCTTAACAATTAGGCTGTTAATCGTTGTAAACTTTCTTCTATTAATATCTCTACACTTTTAGCGTAATCTGCCGTAAACTCTTTCCTTACCCGGTTTGCAATGATTACACAAGCCGTTAAGCACCGGTGGTTTAATAACTTTCCTAAGCCATACAAGGCTGATGTTTCCATTTCAAAATTAGTAATCCGCTGATCTCCAAGCTTAAAATCCGTTAACATTTCATTTAGGTTAGGCATAGCTGCTTTTAACCGGATTTGCCTTCCTTGCGGGCCGTAAAATCCGGGGGCAGTAGCAGTAATACCAATATGTGTCCCTTCTTTAAATTTAGCGATCAGTTGATCGGATGCTTTTACACAATACGGATAAGGTAAATTCGGCAACCAATCTGTATGTTTTATAAAAGCTTCACTGATATTTTTCTCCGCAACACTTTCCCAGTTATCGTAGAAATTTAAAAGGCCGTCTAAGCCCAAGCCGTGTGAGCTCACTACAATTCCGTTTACGGGAATATCGGCTTGTAACGCGCCGCTTGTACCCAAGCGAATAATATTTAAAGACCGGTGAACCGGGTTTAATTCACGTGTTTCTAAATTAATATTAACGGCTGCATCCAGCTCATTTAAAACAATATCAATATTATCGGTGCCAATGCCTGTAGAAAGCACAGTGATCCGCTTTCCGTTAAAGATACCGGTATGTGTCACAAACTCGCGGTGGTCGGTCTTAAATTCTATTTTACTGAAAAATTTTGAAATTTGAGCCACACGGTGCTGGTCGCCTACTACAATAATATCATCCGCAATATCTTCCGCTTTTAAATTAATATGGTATACGCGATTTTCTTTGGTAAGAATTAATTCTGTTTCAGGAAATTGGCTCATGTACTTGGTTTTAAATTTTAATTAAGAGTTACGAATATAACAAATCCGTTCTATTCAAACATTTTTTAACCATAAAGAAATTAAGATTTTACTTAAAGCTTCCGAAGAAATTTGCCGGTTATAATTTAGCTCAAAAGCGCCGGAATATATTTCCCGAAAATGATCACCCCTGTAATACAGGCAATGATGGAAAAAATGAATACGGCACCGGCTGAAAGATCTTTAATGGCACCGGCTTTTGGATTTTGATTCGGTTCAACAAGATCAACAAGCTTTTCAATAGCGGTGTTTATTGTTTCTAAAGCCAACGTAACTCCTATACACATTAAAATAATACACCAATCGATTGGATCGATCTTTAATATAAAGCCCGTAATAACAGTTAACACGGCGCAAGCAAACATTACCTGCATGTTACGTTGACGAAGGCTCAGCTTAATTCCGGTAAAGGCGTATGTAAATGATTTAAAAAAAGAGTCCATATTAAAATATTCCTTATACTAAAAGTATTAAAAATCTATGAAAAGAGCCTAATTAAGATTTTTCATTTTGATTCATACTCATTATAATAAAATACAGGAACCACATAAATATGCTGAATACACCTGTAAAGCCAATGGTATCTTTTTCTAATAAAATGCCAAAGCTTGCTTTTGCCAAACGAAACGGGTGAATAATATCCCAGCTGTTAAAGCGTAAATACCTGCCAAGGTATAAGCCGAAAGAGATCAGCCAAAAAATCACAGGAATAGCAAAGCCAAAATAAAACGGACTTAAATGATTTTTCAGGATCGTGAATATATCTTTCAGGGATCTTAAAAACACCAGCATTCCAATTAAAGCGAACGATAATACCAATACCAGGTCGAACCAAAGCGGCAAAGGCTCCCGTACCTTTAGATGGAACAGATCTGTTAAAATGTAAGGTGCGTTGGGTAAAAACAATAACCACAGAATAAAAAGGGGAATATGTTTGAATAGAAGTGATTCTTGATGTTTAAGATAACTGCTGATCCACCAGGGAATAAAAGCCAAGAATACATTCCAGAGTAAAAAAATGTAACTCAACTGTTCACTTTTAAAAAGACGATACAGAAATAACCCGACACTAAAAGCCGTGAATGAATAAATGAGTTGTTTGAAGTTTGTTTTCATGTTTTACAATTTATGTATTAATCTATTTTTGATAAATACCGGTTATGATCCGTTTATCTCTCAGGTCACAGCTGCGCCAATCGTTTGTGTAACAGGATAAATAATGCGTAATTTTTTCGTTTAGAAGTGTTATATAAGTTTGCGTATAGTACCTGCTTTCATAATTATTAGTATAATTTTTAAGTTTTATATTTAATCGCGCAAACTCCTTAACCTTTGTAACTTCCATTAATTCGGGGATATTAGCATCAGATAACGAAAACAAATAATAAAAATCGACATCATTTAAGGGTTTGTTATGAATATTATAGCGTGTAATTAATAGATCCCAGTTAAAGCAACCTGCAACTACCAATACAGAAAACCATAAAGCAAAGTTTGTTCTTATTAAATACCAGTTAGACCTTTTTTTGTAAATCTTCCAAAACATAATACACAGGCCGCACATAGCAAGTATAAGCCAAACGTATACACCTACTCTTTTATATGTAAAATTAAAATCATGAATATAAATTTGGTTACGAAACGTTGTGGAAGAAAGCATGATTATATTTTGAAAGATCCAGAAATAAACGCAAGCCATCAGGATCTTATTATGTTTTATATTCTCAAATTCTTTTCTGAACAGATACATAACCAGGCTTGTAGCAATAATAATAGACATAATAGTAACGCCAACACCGTTATGCACAAAATCGGAATGTGATACGTTTTTCGGCAAGCCTCCGTTAAAATACAACGTCTGAATATCCCCTATATTTAAGATAAGCAGCATGGCATTTAAAAGAACAAATAACAATGCTCCGGCATAACGCTCTGTTTCAAATTGCTTTTGAGTGACTTCATTTTCTATCGGAACTTTGTTGAATTGAGATAAACCTGTCTCCCAGGCTTCAATAGGGGAAATGGTTTTGTGGTATAAAAATGCGTAGGTTATTAAAAAACCGCCAAGTGTAAAGAAGATCCAACTGACGCTTATAAAATCAAAATTGATCCACTTGGTATTTTCGGCAAATAAAGGATTTGAATCTTGGTACATCGCAAAAAACAGGATGCTGATCATGATTACAATAAACGTAGCCAATACCTTGCCTCCTGACTTTTTAGCCGGTTCGTTTTCCTTAGGCTTCAAGCGAATCACAGAATCTATAATAATATATACCAACGATGAAGCAACAGAATAACAACTGAATAGAAAAGAAAAGATACTTGAAGTAGCGACATTAAACGAAAATGCAGACACTAATAACCGGCTTGTTATATTTGCAATAATGCTTAGCGTACTCGAATTAATAAAAACAGAAACCGCACTGACTAAGCATAATAGGGCACTCCAAAGCCATTTTTTATTATTTAGTAGTTTTACATTCTTTAAAACGAGCATACTAATTAATAAGATTGTGAATACGAGGAAGTTAATGCCTGCATTCTGCCTGTAAAATAAAAAGCTGTAAGCCGCTGTAGCTGTAAGCAAGAGATAATCATTTTTTTTCATGAGAGATAGATTTATATATTATTAATGGAACGCATAGATTGGCACAATGAAGTTTTGCATTGAAATTTTTCACAGAGTTTAGTAAGAGACTTCTTTAAACAATATTTTTTTTATTTGGTTAAGATTTTGATCCAATAATGCCTTTAAGCTAAGTGTCGAGATATCTTTACACTTTTTCCCTTTTTTATATGACTCTCTTAAATATTTCCATTGCGCAGGGAGAAGACACCAGGCGCCGATAAGCGTGCTTACGGAGGCGATCGATTTTTTGCCGTTCCCGTGTAAAAAAAACTGTAACGCTACCTCATCTTTAAACGATATGGAATAATCAAGAAGTACATGTTGCACATCATGATACTCTGCTCCTGCAAGCGGTTCCAGATTATGCTTATCAAGAAATTCACCCAACGCTCTACCAACAGTGTCTTGGGGAAATTGAAGAAGCCGGGCTGTACTGAGGTTCCAGTTTTTTTCCTTTGTTCCGTAATTAAATACAGTCGGGCCTAAAAGCTTCGCCACTACAGAAGACGTTCTTTGATGTAACTGTATTAAATAATTAAACAATATGCGGAATCGTGTTTTTATTTTCGGTTTCATGGTCTATTTTTTATTAATCTCCTTGTTAATAGTTTGAATTATGATTTTATTAAACAGTTTGTGCCGACTCTAAATTTTTTATTTTCTTCCTGATATAAAACAAGGGAATCATTCCAATTAACCCGAAGCTGCAATCAATTAACTGATGGAAGAAAGGGATATGACGAATGGGTCCGCAAATAAAAGCTAAAGGAATTACCGCGAAACAGGCCATTATGCCTACATCGACACTAAATTTATTACGAACAGGATCCTTATAAACCCCTATAAAGAATAGAGAAATAATAATATGAGCAAATGCCAGCCAATCGGTGCCGTATAAAACAACGGAAGGGGTTTGATGAACCGAATCATACACGGTATAGATCCATGCGTGAAAAAATCCCGGAAATGAATTGATGTGCGCTCTTAAAAAATCTGCTTCAGCTATTAAAGGAAAGGCCGTGATACCGCTTAACGCTAAAAGAATAATAAAAACAACCGTTATGCGCTTGATTTGTGTGAGTTCCATTTCGTTTTTCATGATATCATTTATTTATTGTTTAGTAATCTTAATTTTAAACCGGAGGTGGTCTCATAAAGACAATCTTCTAATTTTACGTATCGTATATTAGGGCAGCTTCCGCCACGCTTAAAGGCTTTCACAAAAGCGGGAATTTCTTTCGGCAATAAAAACATACAGAACAATGCCGTTGATAACACCGGAATAGAATAAGTTCCGTTCCCTAAAAAAAAGAATTGCATTTGTGCTTCTTCTGTATCGCTTGTTCCATATCCTAACAGAACATGCTTAGCATCGTGTGTTTCAAAATGATCTAATAAATTTAACTTGTGATCCGACAGAAATGAAAACAGGTCTTTACCAAGTGTACTTTCCGGAAATTTAGAAAGCTCTGCTTTTGAGTAAGGCAACACGTTGGGCTTAATAAATAATTTTAATACAGGCAGCCCGAAGCTGTGCGTTAAATGCTTGATGATAGTTCCGGTTATTTTCATTTTATTAAAAAGTACTTTGTATTTCAAAGTTAATATTCAAAAAAAAGGATTAACGTCCTTTCAGTAATTTTTCAAGCGCATCCAGGTGGTCATTAAACGCTTTCATGCCAACTTTAGTAACCGAATAGGTCGTTAATGGCTTTTTCCCTACAAATTCTTTCTTAACATGAATGTATCCTTCTTTTTCTAAGGCGGTAATATGGCTCGCAAGGTTCCCGTCCGTAAGATCCAGCGTTTCTTTCATCGTACTGAAATCAACACTGTCGTTCACCATCAACACGCTCATAATCCCAAGGCGAATGCGATTTTCAAAAGCTTTATTTAAATTATGTATATAGTTCTTCATTTTATAAAAGACCTAAGAAGTAAGATTATGAGATAAGAAAGACTAAACTCTCACATCTTTTATCTCAGATCTCACGCCTGTTTTTTCTTTCGTATTTAAACCACATCGCGGCTCCGTAAACAATATGTAATACTCCAAAGCCTACGGTCCAAAACAGTAACCCGCTTCCTAAATAAAACGCATTAATTAATCCTAATACAATTTCACATATTCCAAAGTACCTAATATCATCATAGGTATATTTGCTTGCGTTAATTAAAGCCATGCCGTAAAACAATAACATGGTAGGCGCAATATAAATTATAGAACCATGGTATAATAAGGCAATACAGAAAGTACCGCCGGCACATAAAGGAATACACAGATTTACCAAGGCCCTTAAAGCTGTATGATCGAATAAAGTCTGCCCTTTTCTTTTTGCTTTCCTGTTCGAAAAATAATAAGCTGTCACTATCGAAAAAAACAAAACTCCGGCAGCTATTAAACTAAAATTTAAATAAACAGCCGTTTCATTAAATCTTACGGTTCCATCCCCAGTATAGGGATTGTGTTCATATATATATTTAATATAACCGTATGCTACTGCGGCACCTATTAGTGCAAATATTCCTGCAAATACACCCGACAAACCGCTGAGCGATAAAAAGCGGGTAGACTTTCTCATCATTTTGCGAATATCTTGTATCGCCTCGAGGTGTTCCGTGTTCTCTGTTGTCATATTAAAAGCACTTTGAGATACAAAGTTATGAGACTATTTTTAATATCCAATTAATTTTAACGATTTTTTATAAAAAAGTTTATAAGTACTTTTACATCATGGCAAGAATTATGGCAATTGATTATGGCAGTAAACGTGTAGGATTAGCAGTAACGGATCCTTTGCAGATAATTGCTTCAGGCTTAACAACAGTGCACAGTAAGGACCTTATAGTGTACCTTGAAAATTATTTAAAAAAAGAAGCCGTAGAATGTATTGTGGTTGGTGAGCCTAAAACATTGCAGAATGAAGCTTCTGACAGTGCACGATTTATTGATCCTTTTGTGACACACTTAACACGTAAATTTCCGGATATAAAAATTGCCCGTTACGATGAGCGCTTTACCTCTGCCCTGGCCCATCAAACCATGCTAATGGGAGGCTTAAAAAAGAAAGACCGCGCCAATAAAGACACAGTAGATATGGTAAGCGCTACTATTATATTACAGGACTATTTATCTTTTATGAATAAGTAATTTATTTTCTTTCAATTCAATGGCATTTCATCACATAAAAAAGTCCCGCCTGTAAAAACAAGCGGGACTTTAATTTTATGAAAGTTAACTACTATTTAGCAATCACTATTTTATAATTCGAAGAGCTAGTTGCATTTCCGTTTGATAAATTAAGGTAGTAAATACCGTTATCTAATTGAGAAATAGTTAATAACGTTTCAGCCTCAGTAATTTCTTTTCTTACAACTTGTTTTCCTGTAACATCGTACACTATAAGTGTAGCGGGATATACAGAAGATTGGATAGTGAAATTACCGTTACTTGGATTAGGATAAATAGTAAGTACGGTTGAATTTGAATTTTCTTTAATACCTGTACATGTATTTACCGTTACTGTTTTAGCCGCGGTAGCCGTACAAGAGCCAATAGCGCTAGTACCTGTTACCGAATAATTAGCCGTTGTAGTTGGCGAAAAAGCTGTTCCGTTAACTACTCCACCTGTCCATGTATAAGTACTTGCACCACTTGCGGTTAAAGTAACAGATTGGCCGATACAAATAACGCTTGGTGTTGCTGTGATGTTAATAGTAGGATTAGGAAGACCAATTAAATTAGTGGTGGTAGAGTTACTGCAACCAAAAGCAGATGTTCCGGTAACTGTAAAGGTAAAAAGTCCTGCATTAGCTGCGGCTACTGCTATTGTGTTAGTTGTTACTCCGGATGGATTCCATGAATAAGACACTGCCGTTCCGGATGCCGTTAACGTTGTTGTTTTGCCTGCACAGATAGAAGCTGACGTTGAAACAACAGACGGTAAAGGATTAACTGATACCGTTCCTGTAGCGCTGAATGTACCTGCACAACCGGAAGCGTTACCGCTAACGGTATAAACTGTAGTAGCAGAAGGTGTTACGGCAATACTCATACTGTTAGATGCAGGAGACGTCCATGTATAAGTAGAAACTCCACCGGCACTTAAAGTAGTCGAGCTTCCCGCACATATTGAAAGTGAATTAACTGTTAATGTAGGAGATGCGATCACACTTACGGTAGTGCTTGCTGCAACCGAACAAGAACCCGTTGAACCCACCACGGTATAAATAGTTGTGGACGTAGGATTTGATATAACAACAGAACCTGTTGTAGCACTTAAATTTGAAGCAGGAGACCAGCTGTAGCTTGTTGCACCGTTAGCCGTTAACGTAGCGCTTCCGCCTGAACAAATTGAGGCAGCATTAACAGAAACAACAGGAGTTGGATTAACTGTTGCATTGACAGCCGCAGTAGCAGTACCGCAAGCGTTAGTTACCGTTAATACATAATTTCCTGATGCAGCACCTGTTACTGTAGGGCTTGCCGCACTTGTTGAGCTGAAAGAACCCGTTCCTGTCCATGAGTAAGTTAATGGAGCAGTGCCTGTAACGTTTGATTGAAGCACTAATGATTGACCCGAACAAATTGGAGCATTGCTTGTAACAGAAGAGATTGCAGGAGCTGTACAGCTTATTACCGGAGAAAGTGCTATTCCTCTGAAAATAGTATTTGAAGTGGTTGCAGTTGCTAAAGTTGTGATAGTAGAAGAACCTACTGAACCACCGTCTATAATCGAAATTAAACGATTAGAAGATGTTTCAGCAGTGGTTGCATAAATAATAGGGTTTGGTCCGCTGAAATCAGCTGTTACACCCCTTGCTCCAACAGTAATGGCAGTGTTTGTGCTTGTAGCAAACGTATAAGCTAAGGTCCAAAAAGTACCGTTAAACGTCCATTTTTGAATCCCGCCACCCGTTGCAACCGAATTATCATCTGCAATATAGCCAACCGTAAAAGTAGGGCTTATACAAAATTGGTAAGGGCTTGACGCTGTACCTGTAGCAATGGCGATACTTGCGGAAGATGCTGTAGTTGGCGCACCTGAACCAATAGTGAAAATTCCCCTTGATGTTGTAGTTGTACCCGAACCTGTAGAAAATGCCAATTGGCTTCCTCCAAGAATATCAATTGCTCTTGTATTTGTTACATTACTTTGAATTAATGTAGGGGTAGACGTTGCTCCGAAATAATTTGTTCCTTGGTTTCCGCCGCTCGCCCAAAAATTATTTAATCCGTCAGACGCTGCTCCGCGAATGTTATTTCCTGAAAAAAATGTAGTGCTTGTTGCCACTCTCGAATATGTTCCTGCAGCATTAACGGTTATAATACCTCTTGGAACTACAGTTCCATTTGCAGTTACTACAGAAGCTGAATACGTAGTTGCATATCCGCCAAAAACCAATTGCTGGCCGTTTGCAGAACGCGTTATCAACCCTTCAGAAGTTGCAGTACCCGAAACAACTAATCCCGTAGTTGATGATGTAGGAATTGCCAAGCTGAAAGCAGGAGTTCCGGTAGGGGTAAACTCTTTTAATACGATTGGATTACCTGTGCTTGCTAACGTGGTTGAACCGTCACCGGCTTGAAATACGACAACATTACCCGGGGTAAATTGCGCAAAGCCTTGAGAGGCAATACCCGTGAAGCAAACTGTTGCCGCGCACGTTATTGCATTTTTAATGGAAAATAAATCTTTTATCATGGTTTTTTAATTTTTTTTAAAGTGCTCCAAATTTATAAATAAATAACCCCTTAAATGTTACCAAAACGTTAAACCGCCTCTATATGTCATCAACACCTTATTAACATTTATTGCCGATTAACTGATTTATGATCATTGGACATAATACGAACATAATATTATCACACAGGGGTTAACGGTTTATTGATATTGTATTAATCATAATCGTAAAGTCTTTGAATTACCTTTACATAATTAAAATTAAAACTTATTTAGCATGAAAAACGAAGGTATCATTATTACATTTTAATAGATAAACAACTCCCGGTTTTTTGGTATCGGCTTAAAAAAACTAACCCAATTTAAATGGAAGACTAAATCTAATGTTAATTTATTGTGAATTAAATGTAACGTAATCATAACCTTTATTACTCAATGATTAATGGTTTAATGATATTACATTAAGGCCGGTTAATTGTTTGTAAAAGATATTTGCAAAAAATAAATTCATGATCAAATATTTACTTAATAATAAAGGGATTGTTATTGCATGTTGCCTGTGTTTGCTTTTCAAAGCACACGCTCAAACTATTATTTACAGCACCGATTTTGGGACGGTTGCAAATGTAAACCCTTCCGGCTGGGCCTTTAACGGCGTAAACATGAATATAAGCACAAATACGGCTTCATCCGGTTACTCAGGCGCTTCAGGTAATGCTTATTTGGGAGAAGGCAATTCAGTAGCTTTTATCAATACTTCAGGAACATCAGAACCCTCTTCTCAATTGGGAACATCGGTTGCAACCTTGTCAGTCAGCACATCGGGTTATCCTACAGTAAGCCTATCATTTGGGATGAGGAAATCTTCATCGGGCTATAATTCAAACGCTACATACACGCTTGAGTGGAGCTCAAACGGAAGTACCTATAACGCTATTTCTTATACAGAAGCCACTGCCGGCGGATGGGGGCTTGCAAGCGGGCCGGCACTAACACTTCCTGCGGGAGCCGGTAACCAAGCTACTTTATATTTAAGATGGACATTTGTAAGGGCAGGAACGGCTTCAAACTTTAAAATTGATGATGTGGCTGTTACGGGAACTACGGTAAGTGCAAATTCTTATCCTACTATTGATATGGATGTTGCTTCAACAACAAATTACCTTGACGGCGGTGTAACGGTTTCTCCGGCGAGCCCTTATACCATTAGCGGTGTAATAAGTGATCCTACAGATCCTGCACGTACTTCAGGAATTGGTTTTACCATTTTTGACGCACAAACATCTGCCGGCAGTTTAACGGTAACTGCAACAAGCAGTAATACGCTTGTAGTGTCAAATGCCAATGTTGTTTTAACAGGGAGCGGGGCTTTAAGAAATGTAAAGATCACCCCAACCGGTGTAGGTTATTCAACTATTACGGTAAATGTAAGCGACGGTTCAAACATAACACCTTATATTATTAATTATGCGTCTTCTGCCGCAGCGGCTACTCCGTCAAACACCTTGTGGCACACAGGAATGTCTGACGCATCGGATGCCATTGCCCTTGATGATAACTATTATATTTCCGGCGATGATGAACTGGATGTTTTAAATGTGTATTCGAGATCTTCCTCAGGCCTGCCGCTTGTATCGTTTGATTACACTGCTTTAGTTCCTTTACCCGATCCTTCTAAGCCGGAAACTGATATAGAAGCATCAACTACCAGCCCAACGAATGCAAACAAAAAATATTGGCTCGGTTCCATGAGTACAGGAGGTTCTGCGTTTTCAGTAAGGCCGAGCCGCGATTGTTTTCTTTCCACATTAATAAGCGGCACAGGAGCTGCAACTACTTTTTCCATTTTAGGTTACTACAGTAATTTAAGATCAAAACTAATAACTTGGGGTGATGCTAACGGGTATAATTTCAGCGCAAGTGCCGCAGCGGGCGTCGATTCAAAAAGCATCAGCGGTTATGCCGCAGAAGGCATGGTATTCGGGCCTGACAATACAACACTTTACATCGGATTAAGAGCTCCTTTAGTTCCTGTTTCAAATCGCACCAATGCCGTAATAGCCCCTATTACCAATTTTGAAACCTGGTTTAATAACGGCGCCCCTTCCGGCAATCCCACTATAAGCGCACCGATTGAACTCAATTTAGGAGGCCGCGGATTCAGGGATTTGATAAGGTTGTCAAACGGCACTTATATCATTATTGCAGGTAATTCTGCAGGAAGCCCTATAACAAGTGCTGTTTATAAATGGACAGGTAATGCGGGCGATGCTCCTATATTAATAAATACTACGGCAAACGGAATCTTAAATATAGAGGGCGTGATGCAGATCAATAACAGCAGTTTATTATCAATGACACAATTGCAAATTATATCTGACGGAGGAGGCGATGTATTATATGGCGATGGTACTTCATCAAAAGATTTTACGGATCTTAATTTAAGAAAATTCAGATCAGACAATTTGAACGGGATAGACCTTTGCTTGCTTCCTTCCTCAGCCACTCCTACTATTACTCAAACAGGCCTCACACTTTCTTCAACAGCAGGTTCAACTTACCAGTGGTATTATAACAGTTTAGCCGTAAACGGTGCTGTATCTCAAACTTACACAGCCAATCAAAATGGAAATTACTATGTAGTGGTTACAAATTCTTTAGGATGTGCCGCTAACTCTTTACCTGTAAACATAAACAGTGTAGGGTTAGAAAATTATTCAGAGAACAAAAATAATCTGATAGCTTATCCGAATCCATTTACGGATATTATTTCTTTACAATTAACCCTTGAATCAAATGCAAAAGCAGTCATTGAAATTTATTCCGTATTGGGACAAAAAACATCTACGGTTGCGGATGCAAGTTATTCACAAGGAGTAT
>JBBRHI010000013.1:0-14638 GCA_038222995.1 Bacteroidia bacterium
TGACTTCATGCTCTGTTTTTTAAGGCGATTATACGATTAGTAATTTTGTAAATCTAAAGGTCTCATTACTCCGAACCACTTCACGATTTTTTCTCCAACACCCGGAACGTTAACATATATAATATATAATCCGCTTGCCACAACGATACCGTCCTGATTTTTCAAATCCCAATCCTGGTAAGACAATCTTTTTGAGTGAACAAAATCGCTGGAAGTCAACGTAAGATCTTCCTGGCCGGTTACATCCCTGTCAAAAGTTCTTACTAATGTGCCGTTTAATGTAAAAATTTTGATCTTACATTTGTTAGGCAAATTGGTGATCTTAACCTTGGTATCAATACGGCTTTTCTCATAGGTTGAGTATGCATAATAAGGGTTTGGAACCACATTAATCAGATCCAAGGCGTTTTTAGCACTTGCCGCATTATTAACTTCAGAGAAAATATCTGCTGTGTTAAATGTATAATAGCCGAAATTATTGTTGATAGGTGAAGCTACCATATCCGTTGTAAGCTCTGTATTACTTGGAGCGTATGCCGCTGTGCCAATTACAGGTGCTCCTGTTATAGCTTGCACGCTACCAATAGCTGTGGTATAATACATGCCGCTTAATCCGGGCTTGTAAGGCTTTTTAACTCTCAACCGAACCTTTGCGTCACAGGTCATATCTGCAGGATTTGAAAAGTTGTAACGTTTATCGGATAATGCGGGCATATTTACCCACATCGCATCAGACCAAATATTATTCAGAAAATTCATACCTACCGGTAGGTTACTATTTTGAAAACTCCATTTATAAAGTCCTGCAAGGTCTTTATAATTAGAATAATCACCGGAGCCAATCAGTTTTCCGTTAGCTAATGCGGCAGCACCGCCAATACTTTGATATCTTGCCCCACTTCTTGCATGGCCGAATACATATATATAATGTCTTCCTCCAAAAGAATAGGTATACCCGTTTGATCCGTAAATTTCGGCTGTAGGATTCCACATCATATCTCTTCCGTTATTATAATCTTGCCTGGAATCCTCTCCAAAGGCAATATTTAAGCGTTCTCCTGTTTCTACATTTACTGCGTAACCCGGGAACCATCCACAACCATACTGCAGGGTATCAAATACCGCTTCACCTTCATTACAACCCGGGCTGCCTGAAGGAATACCTTGCTTATCAACTGACCTGTTTCTTCTAGGTTCCAATTTATTAGCGAACGTAGGGTTTGCACCCGGCTCATCACATTCTTCCAATACAATAGAGCGTGTCCATTTGCTTTTATCTTTAGTAAATACAATGTTTACACTCGATAGAGTCCTTATATCATAAGGTTTATTGATAGTGGCGTTTGTTTGTGTACTTCCAACAACAGGGCTAACCATGCCTGAATAAGAAGGAGCTGCTAAAACAGAACCTACGCCTACTGCTGTTTTAGTTGATGCGGCAGTTAACACGTAAGGAGCCCATGTGCCACCCAAAATAGCCTCAAACTCCTGGTTAGGATCCAAGAACCCTGCAACCGATGTTAATGTATTAGTCGATAAACTTTGATAATCATTTTGACCGGCATCTCCTGAAGCCACACTTGCCACAAAAGATCCTGACCTGATCCAATTATTAGGGTTAGTTCCATCAACATCAGGCACACCGCTTAACCATCTTTCAGAAGGGTTGGAAAACTCAATGGTTCCTTCAATTAAATCTCCTTTTTGTACGAATCGGTCCGTATAAGGAGAAGCAGGAGAAGTTACATTACCGGGGTCTCTTGATTGACCTATATTTACTGATAATCCAATATCATGGAAATAAAATTCCTCCGCCACTTTAATTGATTTGCAAGGAACATATTCTTTTTGGGTTGTTAAATCTTTTAACACCCACGTTGCACTATCCGCTGTTATTTGTCCGAAAGAAGTATTTGATAATGGAATCTTGCTGTTAATATCATAAATACACGCATTTTTCAAAGCGTCATCTGCAGTGGAGTAATGATTTTTCTTGATAAAAACTACGGCAAAATTTGAATTTGGAACATTTAACGGGTCAACTACTTTAACAGTTACAGGTCCTCTTCCGTTTTCATAAGTTAAAGAAGTTTCTCTTGCGCCCGTATTGAAAATCCGATCAATCGTTTCTTGTGTAAGATCTATATTATTTCCACCGTTTCCTTGTCCTTCTACCCTGGTGATTTTAGGGCCGTATCCATAAGCAGAATTTGATAATGTTCCGCCTTTTTCAGGATCAGGGATATGCGGCGTACCGTATGCTCTTTTAGATTTACGTCCTTCTAAATAAGGCCTTTTTTGCCCTTCTGTTGAAGCTGTATTAAAAGTTGACCAAGGCGTGTCTTCTTTATATTGCCCGTATTGGTTATATCCATAAGCAACTGTCATAAAGTAATACTCTTTATTATTAATTACTTTTTTATCACTTGTTAAAGAGAATTGATCGCTTGCAAACCTAAAGGTAGATTGTAAGCCGTTATCCTGGCCTTCCACTTTTACTTTAGGAATGTCTCCGCCTGTGGTAGCATCAAATTCAAAGTTGATCAACCGTTTTATTCCGTTATTAATATCGCATTGAAAAACTAATTTTGCTTTCGACGGATCCACTAAGTCTTCCTGTGAAACTGAAATATTTTTCAATTGATATACTTTAAATCCTTCAAATCTGTAAAAGTTATCAGGAGTGTAGTGCGTAGGATCTACAATAATTGCAACGTCTTTTTCATTATACTGGTTCAAATAATTATTTGAAGACGGTTTATTTGAGAAATAAAGGATCAACTCATTATTTAATTCTTGAATGGTCATATCCGGTGCTTCAGGGCCGCTTAATACTTTAAAACAGTTATCAAATAAAGCCTGTGCTTTATCATCGGCAATTTTTAATAAAGGAATAGAAGCAGACGCATCGGTAGAAGTTGTTCTTGCCCAAGGCAATCCGAAAGTAATATAGTTTACAGCGCCCGGCTTTAAGCTGAAGGGTCCTGAGGATTGCATGAAACGTCGGTCGTTAGGCGTATTACCGGCAGTTAATTCGCTCCAAGGGGCAGCGCCACAAGGTCCTGAAGTATACGTATCGGCAGGGTAAACATATTTTGTAGGAACTGCTCCTCCGTAGGCATTACCGCCACAAGTGAACGGTGTTCCGTCTCTCCAAAAACCAGTCATGTACTGGTAAAACTGAGTGGCATTTTGAGGATCGGTTTGTTGAATCGGCACACCCGCAAAACTATTATTAAAGTAGTTAAAAATGGTCATTCCCAATTGCTCACCTAATTCATCTGTAGTTCCATCGTGATCAGAATCAATACCATTTCCCGGATCATCGAGAGGACCCTGAAAAAAGTCGCAACCTAAAGCCGGAACGTAAGAACCGTAACCGTTAACACCACCAACGGTTTCATCAAAGTTATCGGCATTGTATATATACCCTAAACCCCTGTTAACGTCACACCCAATATAATCATCACCGTAATACCCCATATCGGCATCCGTCCAAACAGTCATATACGTTTGTTTCAACTCAAATGCAGAACGGTTAATGATCTGGTAGTTATAAAAGGTCATGTTATTAATTTCGTCGGTCGTTTTAAAAGCAAATGCTTGGGCTCTTACTTCCATCCCAATAGATTTACCGCCGGTAGACTGATGCACACCTCCATTATCATTATAAACCCACCATAAAGTTTCATCACCGAATATCCTTGCTTTACAAACTCCGGCGTTATCTTTACCGGCATTATTAAATACATCATAATAGGGATAATCACCTGCTTCAGGCGTGTAAACACCGTCCCCGTCATGATCCACAAAAGGAGCTAAAGCCTGATCCTGGTTTAATGAAATATCTCCGTTCCCCGGCCAATCCTTAATTGCCTGCGTCACAGGGCCTGCTGATAATACCAAGTTATCTACTTCTACCCTTGTTATTCTGAATATTTTATCATATTTGTTACACACATCTAACGTGGTTGATGCATCAACAGTGCTTAAAGGACCTGTCCAAAAATCGATACCTGCCTGGCGATACGTCTGAGCACCAATTTTTAATTGTCCACCAACATCTAACCCGCCAAACCACACGTTACCCGCAAAGTTTGAAGATACTCCCTTACTTCTGTCATCTATTTTTGGGACATAATACCAAGCATTTGCATTACCGAAAAGATCCCACCACATATCTCCACCGGAGAAAATAATGGTCCTAACGTTATTAACGGTTAATTCAGCTGCTGTTTGAGGCGCGGAACAGCCTCCCATTACTCTTTCAGTGTTCGTGTTCCTGTAAACAGAACCTGCTTTTTCTTTAGCATTTGCAGTAACAGCCGTAAAAACTACTGCTGAAAGAAAAAGATATTTGTTAACTGTATTCATGATTTCCATAGCTAATTTCGTTTAAATTAAAAGTCTAATAATACACCTATTCTTATCGTACGAGGACGGGCATAGTTAGAAGGGTTATTCAGGTAAATGCTGTATTGATCGGTAAATGCTGTAGGACTTGCGTTAGCTGCAGTAAACGCTTTACCCTGCGCTGATGCCAAATAACCGTCATCATCAGGATTTCCCGTATAGTTATATACTCCTAAAATGTTTCTTGTATTTAATAAGTTTAACACTTGTAAGTAAATGTTAAGATTAGCCGTTTTTTTACCGTCGCCTTCTTTTTTACCCCAAGTCAATTCAATGTTTTTATCAATTCTTAAATCACTTCTAAATTGCCAAGGTTTGTTTGAACCGTTTAAAGACCCGGCGATAGAAGATTTACCGCCAACAGGCACTGCTGCTACATAACGTGTATAAGGTGTTCCTGAACCAATATGGAAAATTAAGTTCGCACCCATATTTTGGAACACTTGCACGGTTTGGCTTGTTCCTTTTTTATTGCGGTTAAACTGAGGTCCTTTGTAATCTTTTCCCTCACCAAAGCGGTAATCTAAGTTAATCGTAATGTTATGGCGTTGATCATAATCCAAAGGTAAAGTTACACGTAAGTTTGGTTGACCCGAACTGGCTAAGTTTGCTCCTGAAGCAGCATTAGAGCCTGACCCGTCAGCAAACTGCAAAGTATAGTTAGCGGTTAAGGATACGCCGTTTGTTCTCCGTAAATCAAATTCAGCACTTAAACCTTTAACGGTACCAAAATCCCTGTTTACATAAGTATAGTAAGTTTTTGGGTAAGCCTGGTTAATGGTTTGCGTTGTAATTTGATTTCTTAACTCTTTGTAGTATGCCGTAATTTTGATAGCCGCATTTTTTTTCTCATTTAAAATTTGGTTGTATCCTAATTCATAATCAACTGTTCTTGTTGGTTTTAAATTAGAGTTAGCTAAGAACGGGTTCGCCGAAGTATAATTAAAGTAGTAATAATCTTTAGGGTCAAAACGGAAATCCACTTCCGACGGACGTTGTGTTAAGATATCGTAGTGAGCAAAGAAATTAGCGACATCGGAAATAGGGAATGAGAAAGCTACACGAGGCATTACATTGATCTGCGCTTTGTAATCCTTGAAAGCAGCTGTACTGAATGCGTTTTTAGCAGCAAAAGAAGGGTCTTTTAAATAAGGAGTGATCCTTCCGTCGGTTGTTAACGTATTAGGGTCACTTACTTCTTTACCTTCCGAGTTATACCATTGGTCTCCATTTCTATAACCAACGATATCCGTGCTTTCTGTTCCGTGTACATACACTACATAATCGTTCTTAATATTATCAGGTTTGTTAGGTGATTTCTCAGCTGCAGTATAAGCTTCCTGGAATAAATATTTATCTTTTAATACTTTTTGGTTGGCATCAAAACGATCCACACGCACACCCACGTTAAATTTAATATCCCTGAAGTCGAATTTATCCTGAATATATCCTGCAACATAAATAGGTTTAAAGGCCCCTACATGGAAGGTGTTGTTGCCGTTAGCATCTTTATCATTCAAAAATTTATCAATGTTAGTAGAGTTATTATCTCTTTTACCTAAGTAATCATACCCGTAATAATCTACCAAAGCATTCCCGTTCAGCAATAAATCACTTGCGCTGAACATACTTAATTTCAATTCATCTGGATTTAAAGCATCCGTATTAATAATGCGTTGATCAGTAATAGTTGTACCCGCTAATTCTCTTAATGATTTATCGATTTGTGATTGGTCAGCTTCATTATAGGTCCATCTTGAAAAATAAGTTGCAGGAGCTGTTGGATCGCTGTTAGGAACTTGGTAAGCGGGGCCCGAAGATTTTTCCAAGTGGTTGTTTACCAACTGCCTCATCCTTTGCCATAAACCGATAGGATTAACAGAATAGGCGCTTTGATTTCTTTGATCGTATTCAACCCCGAAAACAATGGCGTGGTTCTTAATATCGGCAGAGAAACTGGAGGTAAAACGTAATTGAGTATTATTATTTATAGAATATCCGTCGTATTGACGACCTGTAGGATAGTATAAAGAAAAGATCCCGTTAGGACGATCCCCGTTAACCTGGCCATTAGCAGTTTGAACAGCATTTATAGTAGGCATTGTTCCAAAATAATCAAATACCTGAGACGTATAGTTTGCGGAAGTAGAGTTTAACTCACTTCTTTCAAATGTGAGCGGGCCTCTCACGTTAACTTGCTTTTGCAAGTAAATACTATCCACGTTACCGCCAAATACCAATCGGTTAGTATCTACATTGTAGTTAAATTTACCAATGTAACCATAGTTAAATAATTTGTCTTTGTGAGTATCATCCTGTGTTTTATATTTTGCCTGCTCATAACTCGCTAAGAACGTAAAGTATGCATTAGAGATTAACGCCTGGCTTTTTTCTTTTTCAGCTCCTGTTTGAGGTGCTCCGAATTTTTGGTTGATACGCGCGTAAGTTCTCCAGGTAGTATTAATTTGCTGAGGATTGTTTTGAGGATTAAATAAAGAGTATTGGTAAACGTAACTGTGCCCGTTTGAATAATCCAAAGCTCCACCCACCGTTAAGTTAGTATTAGGAGCTAATTTAAAATCTATTTTCCCGTTTAAGGTAATTGCTCTGCTTGCTACGTTTTGACGAACTTTGGTTGTTTCCATATCATCTTTAGTAACATATAATAAAGAAGGTAAGAACCCTGTTCCTGTAGGAGAAAGTGTTAATGGCTTTTGTTCCAGGTCTTTTAACCGGTCATCTTTTAATTTATATAACGGTACGTAAGATGGTGAAGGATCTTTTTCATAGGTTCCTTGTCCTGATAAGAAAAACCCTATTACCGGTTTTTTAGCACCTGTTGAATCTCTTTTTTGCCAAACCGGCCCGCCCACTGAGAAACCTAAAGAGTTATATCCGTATTTATCGGTTAATTGAGAAGAGATCAACTCCACCCCGCCAAAAAATTTACTTTGAGGGCCCCTTGTTGTAATAGAAATTACACCTGCTGTTGCATCACCGTATTGGGCAGGTAAACCACCCGTAATAACGGCAATTTGTTCAACACCTTGCTGAGGAACACCGTTACCGCCGATTACTTTTACTCCATCCACAAAATAAGTCGTATTGTTTGAACGACCCCCGCGAATATTCAAGGCTGAACCTTCATCGGCCTGAAACACACCCGCTGTTTGTGCTGCTACCGAGTTAATATTTTTAGTTGCCATGTGTTGGTATTCCTCACGCGTCACTGTTCCTCCCGATTTCATATCGCCGTCAATTAAAGGCTCTTGGAAATCAGTTACAACAACCTCATCTAACCGAACGCCTTCACCGTTTGCCAGTGAAATAGTAACATATGCTGTTTTAGCTTCCCCAACGATAACACCTTTTAATTCGGCAGCCTGGTAACCAACATAAACTCCCTTAACATCATATTTACCCGGCGTAAGCGGCTTAATCATCGCGTAACCATCCATATCAGTAGTTGCTACGCCAACCTGTACACCGCCTTGGTATGCTACTACGTTGGCAAACGGAATAGTTTCTCCGTTGGCCGCGTCCTTTAATAATACCTTGATCGCACCACCGGTATTTTGCGCTATTGCAGAGGTTCCGGCTATTAAAAGTGTTATGATGGAAAAGTAAAAATTTCTTAACATATTGATAGTTTTTTGATTACGTTTTTTTTATACGAGCGGATAAATATATAAACGATAGGTAAATAGTGCAAGTTTTTCTGTTAATTATTTGTAATATTCTGATTACGTGGTGGTTATTTTGAGCCATTTAGCGCATAAAGCCCACTGCTTAACAAGAATTAACACAATATTACGAATTATAGAAATGTATTGAATTAGCATTCTCGCAACCGGGGGTTTTCAGTTTATAACCGGTTAGTTTTAGGAAATAAGTGGTTAATTTCCTGTTTGAAAAACACGTCGTTTAATTTCGGAAAACCGGGTATATCTAATATTGTTTGACCTTTGACGTTTTTTCTGTAGGCTGTTTAACACGCCTTCCCTTGCTTTTTTTCTTAAAAACGCGTTGAAAAAACGGTTCACGGGTGTGGTCACGATTTCTTGCGGCAGTTTGCTTGCTTCGCTTCATTCGCTTCCTTACATCTTTGGTTTGTATCCGTTTATGGTAATCTCTTACTTTTTTTTCTTCCGCACGTTTATTCCGGCGATCTTCTTTCCATTGTTTCCTGTCTTGTTTGCGTAATTTACGTTTACTCTTCAAAGACCGGTCTTTTTTTGGAGGATCTCCACCGCCGCCGCTTTCCTGCGCCAAACAAGTGTTTTGGAAGCCGTAAAAAAACAAAAGGCAAAAAATAATTTTCAAATACATACTAAGTTTCTTTTATAAGGTATAACGTTTTAAGAACTTACTTTAGCCGGGATAACGGATAACTTCCACGCCGAATTTTTTTAAAAACTCAACGCCTTCATCAGTAGGTATTTTTTTATATTCGGCATAACTGTGCTTATAATATACTTTTTTAATACCGGTGGTAAATATAACCCTGGCACAGGCTATGCATGGTGATAGGGTAACGTACAATGTAGTACCTTCAATAGCCATATTGTTTTTTACGGCATATAGTATGGCATTTTGTTCGGCATGTAAGGCTAATGAGCAGCTTCCTTTGCTGTCGCGTGCACAACCTACTCCGGGCCACTCTATATCGCAATTGTGAGTACCCGCCGGCGGCCCGTTATAACCTAATGACACAATGCGTGTATCCTTCGTTAAAACGGCACCAACCTGTGCTTTTACACAGTGTGAGCGTAAAGCCAGCTTTTCTGCCAACTCCATATATATTTCATCAAACGATGGTTTCTTTCAGGTTTAAATTAAGTTGTAAATATCAGTAAAATTTAGGGATTGCTATTTTATTTAATAAAATTAATGCTCAAAATCATAAGTGTGTTGCCGGCGGTAGCCGGCCCGGGCTTTACGCTCCAATCTTTTTGCAAGCAAAAAGGATTTACACTTCAATCCTTAACACATAAACTCGCCATTTAAGGCGAATGTTGACTGTATGATAAATTGCGTAAGGGATAGAACGTAAATCCTTTTGCGATCATTGATTTTGGTAGTGAGTAAGACGTTGTCCGCAAAAGATTGAAGAGATAGCCCGACCCGTTTTTACGGGTTACGCCAAAAAAATGCAAAGAAACAGAAGTTTCTTTGCATTTTTAATTGTACCCTTTGGCTATTCCGAATCAGGTTCGGGACAAGCTGTTAAAGGAAGAAATTTAGCTTACTTTGAAACTAATGTTTTACCTAAACGTTTACGCTCACCTTCATCCAAGTAAATTTTACGTAAACGAATAAAGGTAGGTGTAATTTCAACGTATTCGTCGCCCTGGATGTATTCCATAGCTTCTTCTAAACTGAAGTTAATTTTTGGCACAATACGCATTTTATCATCAGTACCTGATGCACGCATGTTAGTTAATTGCTTTTCAGTACAAATATTTACTACTAAATCATCCGGGCGAATGTGCTCACCAATCACCATACCGGGGTAAATTTCATCCCCTGCTTCTACAAAAAACTTACCGCGATCCTGTAATTTATCAATAGAATAAGCAACTGCCGTTCCTTTATCTTTACTGATCAATACGCCTGCAATACGGCTCGGGATAGGGCCTTTCCAAGGCTCATACGCTTTAAAACGGTGCGCCATAATAGCTTCACCCGCTGTAGCGGTTAATACATTATTACGTAAGCCGATGATACCGCGGGCAGGGATTTCGAACTCAATATGAGTTAAATCTCCTTTAGCTTCCATTAGCATTAAATTACCTTTACGCTGTGTTACTAAATCAATTACTTTACTTGAAGATTCCTGAGGAACATCAACCGTTAATACCTCGATAGGCTCACATTTTTGACCGTCAATTTCTTTAACGATAACCTGCGGCTGACCTAATTGTAACTCATACCCTTCGCGACGCATGGTTTCAATTAATACGGATAAATGGAGAATACCGCGTCCGAACACTAAATATGAGTCGGGCGAAGACGTTTCTTCCACGCGCATTGCTAAGTTTTTCTCTAATTCTTTATATAAACGATCACGTAAGTGTCGTGATGTGACGAATTTACCGTCTTTACCAAAGAAAGGAGAGTTGTTAATGGTAAACAACATACTCATCGTCGGCTCATCAATTTTCATGGTAGGCATTGCTTCCGGTGCATCAAAATCGGCAACCGTATCGCCAATTTCAAAGCCCTCAATGCCTGTAAAGGCACAAATATCGCCTGTTTGAACTTCGGTAACTTTTACTTTACCTAAACCTTCAAACACGTAGAGCTCTTTAATACGGGATTTTTGAATTCTGCCGTCGCGTTTTACAACACTTACCGGCATGTTTTCTTTAATGATCCCACGGAACACACGGCCCACTGCAATACGGCCGATAAATGAGGAATAATCCAAAGAGGTAATTTGAATTTGTAAAGTCCCTACACGCTCAGGGGCTGTAGGAATATTTTCTAAAATAGTATCCAATAAATAGGTTACATCTGTTGTTGCTGTTTTGTAATCAGGGCCCATCCAACCATTTTTACTCGACCCGAATACTGTCGGGAAATTTAATTGGTCTTCAGATGCATCTAAGTTAAAGAACAGATCAAAAACCTGGTCATGCACTTCATCCGGACGACAATTTGGCTTATCCACCTTATTAATCACTACAATCGCTTTTTTGCCCGCCGCAATAGCTTTTTGAGTTACGAAACGTGTTTGAGGCATTGGCCCTTCAAAAGCATCAACCAATAAAATAACGCCATCCGCCATGTTTAAGGTACGTTCTACTTCACCTCCAAAGTCCGCGTGACCCGGTGTATCGATGATGTTGATTTTTGTACCTTTGTACATAACAGAAACGTTTTTAGCCAAAATGGTAATACCACGTTCACGCTCTAAGTCGTTATTATCAAGGATCAATTCTCCTGACGCCTGATTTTCTCTGAATAAATTACATTGGTGTAAAATTTTATCTACTAATGTTGTTTTGCCGTGATCGACATGGGCAATAATGGCAATGTTTCTAATTTCTGACATGATATATTTTAATAAGGGCGCAAAAGTAGTAATTTTTCAGGCAAAAACCAATTTATCTCATTGAAAATGTTGACTTTGGCATTAAATAATCGTTAATTAAACGCTTTTTGGTCCGAATTTTAAGAATTACCGGTTTTACAAATTGTTATGTTTAATTTTGGGACAATTAGTTTACAGGCTTGACTTCTATAAAATATATAATTTCATTTACTTTAGTAATAACCGGCCTGATCGTTTTTTCATGCCATACGCCGGAGGGAAATCAAACAGAAGTTGCGGACATAAAAAAAGACACGTTAGTTTACCTTAATCATTCGGATTCTGCAAAGTATGTAGGCATAAACACTTGTAAGCTTTGCCACCAGAGTATTTACAACAGTTTTGTGAAAACAGGCATGGGCAAATCGTTTGATATTGCCACAAAACAAAAGTCAGCCGGCGATTACCATATATCTGTTGTTCACGATAAGATCGGTGATTTTTACTATAAAGCCTTTTGGAGAAATGACAGTTTGCGTTTTTTAGAATACCGTTTAAAAGGAAAAGATACTATTTATAAAAGGCAGGAAACGGTTAATTACATTATAGGTTCGGGGCAACATACCAATTCGCATATACAATCGGTTAACGGGTATTTGAACCAAATGCCAATGACCTTTTATACTCAAAAAAAACAATGGGACCTGCCGCCGGGCTTTGAAGACGGGCATAACAGCCGTTTTATGCGAAAAATAGGTTTGGAATGTATGAGCTGCCATAATTCTTATCCTGATTTTGTACTAGGTTCGGAAAATAAATATAATGCCGTTGAAAAAGGAATTGGCTGCGAACGATGCCACGGGCCCGGAAGTATACACGTGGCACAACGACAAACGGGAAGTAAAATTGATACGGCCAACTATATTGATTACAGCATTGTAAACCCGGCCAAGCTCAGCATTGAAAGACAATTTGATGTATGCCAGAGATGTCATTTACAAGGCAATACTGTTTTAAAAGACGGAAAATCGTTTTACGATTTTAAACCGGGCATGGTGTTAAGTGATTATATGACCGTGTTTTTACCGAAGTATAAAAATGCGGATGATGAATTTATTATGGCATCACATGCAGACAGGTTAAAGCAAAGCCAATGCTTTATTAAATCGATGGAGAAGGCAAAAAACTCCCATTCTTTAAAACCCTATCAAAATGCAATGACCTGTATTACCTGTCATAATCCGCATGTAAGTGTTAAGGAAACAAATAAGGAAGTGTTTAATGATGCCTGCAGGAAGTGCCATGGGGGAGAGACAGAAAAGACAAAAGGGACAGAAGAGATTGGAGAGACTAAAGGGACAGAGAAAAAAGATAAAAGAGGTGAGATTAAAGATAGTTTAAGTGTTGGTTCCGAATTATTTTGCAGTAAAAAAGGAGTTACCAAAATTTCTAATTGTGTGAGTTGCCATATGCCGAACTCGGGCTCCATTGATATACCGCATGTAACAGTGCATGATCATTATATCCGTAAGCCTTTGAACAAAAAAGAAAAACAAGGTTTAAAAGAATTTATCGGACTGTACGCGATCAACGAAAAAAATCCGACGCCTTTTACAAAAGCGAAAGCCTATTTAAACCAGTACGATAAATTTGACGCTAAGCCCTATTACCTTGACAGTGCTGCATTTTATTTAAAAGATAAACCGGATAATGATTTGAAAACAAATATTGAATTATTAGTGCAATTAAATTTCACGAAAAACAATTTCAATCAAATAATAGCTTACATTAATAAGTTAGGCGACACTTATTTATTAAATACAAAGTTAATTACAACATCCTATTCGAATGATAATGCCTGGACATGTTACCGGATAGGTGAAGCTTTATACAAAACAGGTAACGTTTTGCGGGCTACCGTTTATTTTAAAAAAGCAGTTACACTTGCGCCTTTTGTTTTGGATTTTAAAAACAAGTTAGGATCCGCTTATGCATCAAACAACAATTTAAAAGAAGCGGAACAGCAGTATAACGAGATCTTAAAGGAAAACCCCAAGCATGTTTCCGCGTTAACTAACTTAGGGTATGTGAAACTGTCTGAGGGCAATATACAAGAGGCTGAAATCCTTTATACAAAGGCTTTAAAGCTTGATCCTGATTATGAACCTCTGCTTTTAAATTTGGCAGGATTGTGCGCTTATAAAAAAGAATATACTCAATCTAAAATATATTTAGCTCGTATTATTACTTTAAACCCCAATAATCAACAAGCTAAACAAGCACTCACGCAGATAAGCGGAATGCATTAATATAATTCGTATGTCAATTATTAAATCAACTTCCTATTCTGTTTATATCGGCGATAAAAGCTTCGACGCACTCAATACTTTTTTAAAGAAAAAAGCATACTCGGGTTATTTTATAATTTGTGATGAACATACATTTGAACATTGCTTACCGAATCTTTTATTTAATTGCCCTGCGCTTAACGAAGCTGAAATTATTGAGCTGGAAAGCGGTGAACAACACAAACATATTGAAACATGCATACAGGTTTGGGGAGCTTTAACAGACGCGGGAGCAGATAAAAAAAGTTTAATTATAAATTTAGGCGGCGGCGTTATTACTGACCTTGGTGGATTTGTTGCTTCTACTTTTAAACGCGGGATTGATTTTATAAATATTCCCACAACCTTATTAAGCATGGTGGATGCGAGCGTGGGCGGCAAGACAGGCGTTGATTTTAACGATATAAAAAATCATATAGGAACGATTTATGAACCGAAAGGTGTTTACGTTAACCCTGTTTTTTTAGAGACTTTACCTGAGCGACATATTAAAAACGGTTATGCAGAGATTATAAAAATTGCTTTAATTGCTGATCTTAATTTCTGGAATGACATTAAGCAATCTTTTACAACACCCCATTTTTATTCAGAAGAATTAATTATTCATTCTGTAGAATTAAAAAATGGGATCGTAAAAAAAGACCTTTACGAAAACGATCTGCGTAAGTCCTTAAACTTTGGGCACAGCATAGGCCATGCCCTTGAAAGCTCTTTATTAAAGCTGTATAAAGATATTTTACACGGCGAAGCAATCGCTTTCGGCATGATCATAGAAAGTATGATTGCTTATGAATTTAAGCGTATCACAAAAAAAGAATTAAATGAAATATGTAATTACATT
>JBBRHI010000014.1:0-14188 GCA_038222995.1 Bacteroidia bacterium
ATCCGGCAGTAGTAATGGTTCTATACCCCCGTATACCCCACTAGTTTATAACATAAAATTAATTGATATAAAATAAACAATATGAACAAAATCTTAATGCTAGTAAGTTCTGCATTTGTAGTAGGACTGGTATCTTGTAACAAATCAGACTTTGAAGGATATACCAAAGCTGAAAACGGTTTAAATTACCAATTTTTTAAACAGGATGAAAAAGGAACAAAACCGCAGGTTGGCGACGGGATCAGCTTTAAATACGTATTCACGTTAAAATCAAACGACTCTGTATTGGTTAACTCTTCACTGGTAAGCCAGGACGGTACAGGTATCACAAAATTCATTATGCCTAAATCTTCTTTTGTCGGAAGTATTGAAGATGCCTTAATGATGATGAGTGTTAACGACAGCGCCTCCTTTATGGTGAACGCCGATTCGTTCTTTTTAAAAACAAATCAAATGACTGCTTTACCTCCGTTTGTAAAACCGGGCGATTATATTAAAGCCAACCTTAAATTAGTTGAGGTGAAAACAAAAGCTGATTTGGATAAAAACCAAAAAGAGCAGGAAGCTCAAATGGCTCAAATGGCAGAAGGTGAAAAACCACAGCTTGAAAAATACATTGCCGATAATAAAATTACCGTTACGCCAACAGCAAGCGGCTTATATTATATGGAAACCAAAAAAGGAAAAGGCCCTAATGCTAAATCCGGTGATATGGTTACGGTACAATATAAAGGGATGTTGTTTGACGGAAAAGAATTTGATTCTTCTTACGGACGCCCTGAACCGTTTAAATTTGTATTAGGCCAGGGACAGGTAATTGCAGGATGGGACGAAGCTTTGCAAATGATGGCTAAAGGCGGAAAAGCAAAATTAATTTTGCCTTCTTCTATTGCTTACGGCGCCAGAGGTGCGGGGCCAATTCCTCCATACTCTCCCTTAGTGTTCGAAGTTGAATTGGTAGATTTTGGGCCGGCTCCGGCAGCTCCTGCTCAACCACAAATGCCCGGACAATAACAACCGTTAACTATTAACTTATAAATAACAACCGGATGAAAAAAGTAATTTTGGCTTCTTTGTGTGCCCTATTTGTAACCACAGGTTTGTTGGCAAACCCGGATAAACCTAAAAAACCAAAAAAAGTAAAACTCACTAAAATGGATAAAGAATTTTTAAAGAAACAACCCGATGGCCTATATGCCAAATTTGAAACCTCTAAAGGAGATATTTATTGCAATTTAGAATTTAAAAAAACGCCTATGACGGTAGGTAACTTTGTAGGCCTTGCAGAAGGAACCGTTAAAAACACCGCTAAAGCGGAAGGCGTGCCTTATTACGACGGCTTAAAATTTCACCGTGTTATTCCTAACTTCATGATCCAGGGCGGAGACCCTTTAGGAACAGGTTCAGGTGACCCGGGTTATAAATTTGCGGATGAATTTGACCCGACGTTAAAACATACGGGCCCGGGTACTTTAAGTATGGCTAATGCAGGCCCGGGTACAAACGGCAGCCAGTTTTTTATTACACACGTTAAAACAGATTGGTTAGATAATAAGCATACAGTGTTTGGTAATGTAGTGGAAGGGATGGATGTAGTAAATAAAATTGTGGGGAACGATACCATTAAGCACCTGGTAATTTTAAGAAAAGGAAAAGAAGCGGAAGCATTTGACGCTGCTAAAACATTTGAAACCGAAAAAGCAAATGCCGGCTCTAAAGCGGAAGCAAGAGTAAAAGCGGAAAAAGACGCCATGGATAAAACCTTAAATGATACTTACGGAAGCGCTAAAACAACGGCGAGCGGATTACGTTACATTGTTGAAAAAGAAGGAACAGGAAAAGCGCCCGTTGCTACCGACCAGGTAACGGTGCACTATACAGGCTATTTATTGAACGGAACTAAATTTGACAGTTCTGTTGATCGCGGCCAACCGGCTACCTTCCCTTTAAACCAGGTAATACCGGGGTGGACAGAAGGCTTGCAATTAATGAAAGAAGGCGGTAAAACAAAATTCATTATCCCGTCTGAATTAGGTTACGGTGCTAACGGCGCAGGTGGTGTTATTCCTCCAAACGCGTGGTTGGTATTTGATGTGGAATTGATTAAAGTAAACTAAGCTTAATTCATAGTATATTAAAAAGCTCTGCAGTTTTCTGCAGAGCTTTTTTGTTTGTGTTTATATTGAGTATGTAACGGACACTGATTATAAGGACGAAAAATGATTCGGATTATCTGATTAGTGGGGTAACATGAGAAGATTTATTTCCTTATAAATGTCGTAAGTTTGGTTAACCCCCTTCCAATTCATCATTTAAGAATTTATTTATGAGACGTTTAAAGCTTTTACCGTTAGTATTATGTTGCATTATCTCTTCACTTACTTTAAACTCACAAACCCTTACTGTTCCATGCGGGAACCATGTTCTGGAAGCAAACGACAGAGCTAATATTCCAAACTATGACAGCTTGGTATTATCTTTTAATAAACAGATTAAAAATTACATCGCATCTTCCGGTATGTCATCCGGTAACCTCACATCTGCCGGCGCACTTTATAATATACCTGTAGTAGTGCATGTTATTAAAACAGCCGGTATGCCTTACGGCACAGGAACAAACATTTCCTATGCTCAAATTCAATCGCAGATAAATGCTTTAAATGTTGCGTTTGCAGCAAATCAGGCTAACTACCAGGGCTTATACGGTGTAGATACTAAAATTCAATTTTGCCTTGCAAGAAATACAGAGCCTTCAAGTTTAAACTGGTCTTTAGATCCTTCGAACACTATTGAGTACGGTGTAATGCGTTATAATGCGGCAGATATAAATGATCCTGCTATAAATGTAAATCTCCCTGCGTTTCAAAGCTTAACCTATTTGCCTTTTGTAACTTTAACAAACAACGCAAGCGTAAATAGTTTTAATAAATTGAATTATTTAAATATATGGGTAGTTGATCAGATAATGGTAAATAGCTTTACGGGGTCGACGACTGCTGCGGGAGTATATTTTAATAATAATTTGCTTAATATTAATCAGCCTGAAGGTATTATAATGGATTCTGAATATTTTGGCGAAAATACTTTGACAGGAAATTCTTATAATTTAATCCCGGGAAAGGAAGACGGAAAGACATTGGTACATGAAACGGGTCATTTTTTTGGATTGCAACATACATTTTACCCTAATGCGGGGTTAAGCCCAATACCAACCGGCTCCTGCTTTGGCACGGAAGCGGCCGGGAGCCTTAATGATCCCTGTGATTTAAACGGCGACGGCATCTGCGATATTGCTCCAATGTCTTCGGGTTTTACCGGAATGTGTAATCCCTTGGTCAGGCCAAATTCCTGTTATGAATTCTATGTGCCGGCATGCGGCATAGAAGATCTGCCAAACGATTATATGTCATACGAGTTAGACCCCTGCAGAAACACCTTTACAAACGATCAGAAATTACGAATGTGGGCTACACTGAACATAAAATGGTCAAATCTATGGACCACCTCTAATTTAATATACACGGGGCTGATCGGCACTGATGGTTGTGTGGCAGCGGGTGCTCTTAATACCGACATCCGGACTTCTGTACCTTATGCCTGCGCGGGAAAACCCGTAACTTTTACAACCCTTACCTGCCTCAGCGGTAACTCTGTTGTTGACTGGAACTGGACACTAACGGGAAGTTCACTGCCTGCTTACCACAGCACTAACTGCACTTCGGCAAATCCTCCTTCAGTTATATTCAGTACTCCAGGCATATATAACATCAGTTTAACGGTTACCGACGCCATGGGTAATACGCAAACTGCCGCTGTACAGTTTTTAGTGGTAGATTGTATTATTAATCCCGGTAAAAAATCGCAATCCAACTGGCATTTCGGTAATTATGTGTCTTTAAATTTCGCAACAGGTATCCCTGTAAAAAACGATGATACCTTTAATCCGCAAACGTCCATAACTAATTTCGGCGCCTTACCGGTATCCATCTCAGATAATACGGGAAATGACCTGTATTATTCCAACGCTGTTGACGTTTGGAAGGTAGCTGCGGGAGTACCTGCTAAAATTAATACCGGCGGACCTTTGCCCTCTTTTCATTTTACGGGAGGCTTAAATAATTTAGGACAGCCTTTCGAGAACAGTGCGTCAAACAGTATTACGGTGCCGGCCCCCGGGTTTCCTAACCGGTACTATATATTTAATACTCCTAACTCGGCTTTCTCAAACGGAACTGTCTTATCTACATTCATGGCGGGATATGCTTTAATAGATCTTTCCGGCAGCGGTTCAGTGGTAAACCAGGGACTATTGCCATTACCGGCTTGTGTAAGCAACGAGAAATTAACTACCTGTATCACCGCAATTCCCCATTGTAACGGAAAAGACTATTGGATCATTTTCTACAGCCAGATTAACAGGCGATTTTATGTATATTCAGTTACTCAAAACGGTGTTACCAATGCTAATTTTACCTCATTGGAGCCAAACCCTTATCCTTCCTGTACAGCTTCTTTTAATCACAATCCTATTACACAAAACCAGTTACAGTTAAAGGGCTCGCCTTTAGGGAACAAACTTGCATTATCGGGAGATAATTTAGCATTATATGATTTCAACAGTTCTACCGGTGTTATTTCAAACGAAGTAATTACACCTCATTATTATGAGGCGGGAAAATATTACGGTTGCAGCTTTAGCCCCAACGGGCAATACGTGTATGCTACGGCCCTTGGCTTTGCAGGTGGCATTACCGTTAATGATTTTATCATTAAATATACGATCGCTACTAACAGCAATTCGGCAATTCTGCTTCCTTTCAATACGGCCCCTACAAATATGCAGCTGGGGCCTAACGATCATATTTACTTTGCCAATTTTACGGTGAATGATTATTTAAATGAGATCCCTAATCCGGATAATGCTACCGGTACTATCGCCATTCAGAATAACGTGAGTTTAATTACTGCGTCGGGCGCAGCAGGCTCGCCACTGATCATGAAAAATATGGGCTCAATCGTAAATAATATGGATGCAATAACACCTCCGTTTGTTGCGCCCGATTTTACCGTACTAAATTCCATTGCCGGCTGCCCCACGTATGTATTTGATATTAACAATTGTTATAAAAACTATACCGTTACCTGGAACTTTGGGGATGGCAGCCCTACGGGGAGCGGTAGCACCGCCACCCATGTATTTAACCCGGGAACGTATGTTGTAACGGCTACCCTTAGCGGGCCGTTAGTAACATTCCCCCTCGTTATTACGCACAATGTTACGGTTACCCAACCGGGCGCTCCAAACGCAAATGCCGGCGCGCCCCAAACAATTTGCCTCGGTGCTTCGGCAACATTAAACGGAAGCGGAACAGGTACATACCAGTGGCAGCCTGCCGGTTCGGGCTTATCGTGTTATACGTGCTCTAACCCCGCAGCAACACCGCTTGTTACCACCACGTATATTTTAAATGTAACAAACACTTGCGGCACACAAAGCTCAAGCGTATTAATTACAGTTGGGCCGGCATGCATACCTGTTTGCAACAATTGTATCCCTGTTGCAGCATCAGGTGTTGTAGCCGGTGGCACCTTAAACGGTAATACCTATTGCCTTAATAATAACGTAACTGTAACAGGCAATGTTAGCATTACCAACTGCGAATTTAAAATGACGGCGGGTGTACTTATTACCATTGCACCAAGTGCTGTATTAACTATTACCGGGTCGCATTTTTACAGCTGCGGTGATATGTGGAAAGGCATTGTGATACAAAACGGAGGCAGGCTTGCCATAAGGTCCTCGATGATAGAAGATGCCGTAACAGCCGTTGACATTAGCAATAATACGCAAACAGCCAATGTACTTACCGTTAGTAACAGTACTTTTAATAAAAACTATAAAAGTATCAGTATAAACAATTATACACAGCCGGTTACGGCCTACCCGTTTACCGTTACAAACAGTGTGTTTACCTGCCGTAATATTCCGTTTACCCAAAACTCCCTGGTGTTTCCTTCTGCCGCGGTAGTGGGCGCTGCGGCCAGCAATGCCGGGCAGCCGTTCTCTAACGGGTATATTGATAATGTTACCTATGCTCAAGCCACGCCGGTAGTATCGTTTTTAAAAGCGCCTTTTGCCAACACCAAGCCAAACGCGGGCATCGAATTAAATACCGTAGGCCTTACACTTAACGCGCAAACCACGGCACCTGTGTATTATGAGTTCAGCATTGGCGCGCTCGGCGGTAAAAACATATTCGATAACCTTAGTTACGGGATCAATGCTACCGACGCCAACGTATCGTCCTATAATAACGTGTTTCAAAACACGGTGGCTTTCGGCAAGGGCGGCACCATTGGCGGTATAGGCATTAATGCTTACGCAACGGCCACCGGCAATTTCAGGCTGCAGGCTACCTCGTTCATATCCGGCTTGCCCGGCCTGGGGAACCGGTTTACCGATTGCAGCCGCGCCATTAATACCTACAATATTTTTGAGCATGTAATTACGTATAATGATTTCAGGAGCACGCAAAACCTGTCGGCCCCGAGCGCCTTTAATAACGCCCGCGGCCAGTACGGTGTAAAAAGCATTACCAACCGCTACAGGGTGTATAACGTTTCGCACAATACCCTTTATAACGTGGCCAACGGTATTATACTCGATGCCACCTTCGGGCCAGTAAGCTTCCCTAATTATCCTTACCCTAATGTGCAGTACAGCGGCAGTGTAAATGCCGACAATAACACCATTGCTTCGCAAATAGGATCGGCTGTTGTTACGGGCAACTTCGTCTCTAACGCCATTGCCATAAGCGACATCATCAGCAGCCCCTATGTTATTGCGCCCGTATCGCCTTCGGCTACATCGCTTATACAGGCGGCTAATAATACCATTACCAAAGTGTACCGCGGCATTGCTTACCTTAACTGGCAAAAGGCAAACAGCATTATTAACTCCAATAACATTACGCTTTTGCCCGACTTAATAAGTGCCGCGGCCACACAGTTCGGTATTTCCTTAAGCGGCTCGCAGGCTAATGTAAACGCAAGCAGTGTGCGCAACAATAATGTAACGGGCTTTGGCATTACGGCTAATACGGCGGTGTACGGCATCGCCGATAATATATCGAGCAGCATACAGGTAAGCTGCAATACCACCGCTAATACCTATAACGGTATTGCCTTTGGCGGCAGCTGCCCTAATACCAACTTTAGCAAAAATTACATGAGCGGCCACAAATACGGCTTTGCGTTGTTAAACAACGGCGTTATAGGCCAGCAGGGCAATACAGCCAACCCGCAGGATAACGAATGGACCGGTACATGGCCAAGCGGCAATTTTAAAACGGCTACTATAAATTCAACTTCTCAAACCTCTAAGTTATACCTAAGAACTACCGCTACGGGAGTTTATAATCCTAATGGGTCATCATTTGTTCAATTTCCAGGAGTAATTCTAATAGATGATTATAATATAGGAGGTCCCGCACCATCATTAATACCAACTACGAGCAACCCCTTTACCCTGCCCTGTTTGGCGAGCGTGCCCTGGCCGGGCGGTGGCGGCGGTACAGCGCAGCCGCAGCTTCAAAATTTTGTGGCGCAGCTGGAAGCCATAGTGCTCGACCTCATAAATTATCAAACCAATAGTATAGAATCAAAAACGATCAATAAGAACCAGGTGTACCGCTTATTAAAGGAAGACCAAAGTTTAATGACCGGCTCAGCCGTGCTGCAAAGCTTTTATACGGCCAGCCAAAGCACCAGCCGCAAAACCTTTGATGATGTGGAAACGGGGATCGGCTCCGGGAATGCAAGCTCGGCGGTAAGCATGAACGCGGCCATAAGCCCAGCAGATAATGTAGAAACCGGCTACAAAAGTTTTTATGACCTGGCCATTAAGCAATTGCAGCACAGCTTAACAGCTGCTGATACAACCGCGCTTACGACGCTTGCTTACAGTTGCCCGTTTACGGCCGGCCCTATGGTTTACCGGGCAAGGGCCTTGTTAAATGTGGTGTACGACCGGTACCAGGTGTACCCGGACAATTGTAACGCCGCTGCAAGCAGCCGTTTAGAGAACATGCAAGACCGGTATTCAGCAAACGATCCCGGATCGGGCTTTGATGCTGTATTGTTCCCTAACCCTGGCACTATTAATTTCAACATCGCAACATTTGGTTTAACAGAAGGCGAGGTAGAAATTAACATCAGTGATGTAACAGGTAAGCAAGTATATGAAAATACTTTAAGTGTCATAAATGCTTTAGCTATATTTAATATTGATATAAAGAATGGCATTTATTTTGTTAAAATAACAAACAAAGATAAAATCATTACTAAAAAATTAATCGTTCAACAATAAATAAAAGCCTCTTACATAAAGAGGCTTTTTTGTATCTTTATCTAAATGAAAAAACTACTCTTAATATTAGTTTTTGCAACACTGAAATTCTGTGCTCAGAATTTGGTAAATAATTCAAGTTTTGAGAATCTAAGTACATGCGGTACACAAGCGACTTTAGCAATAAATTGGTTAAATCCCACTCAAGCCGGGACACCTGATTTATATAATACATGTTCTCCAAATTGGGTACCCGGGCATTCAGGGGGCTTGTTTTATCAGTGGCCAAGAACCGGAAATTCATATGTTGGTTTCTACTCCTATGATAATTCTGTTTCAAATGGTAGAGAATATATTCACTCTCAATTATCTAGTACACTTATTACCAATAATTTTTACTACATCAAATTTTATATAGTATTATGCAATTTTTCTAAATATGCAACTAATAATATGGGAATATACCTCTCAAGTAATTCTATTTATCAAAGTGGTTCAACAAATTATTTGTTAAATTATACTGCACAAATTAAAAAATTTATGAATCCGATAATTACAGACACATTAAATTGGATCGAGGTAGCAGGTATTTATCAATCAGCCGGCACCGAAAATTACATAACTATTGGCAACTTCAATGATGATCTTACAACAGATACTGTTTCCTTTAATCTAAATAATATTTACGGTACATATTATCTAATAGATGATGTTAGTCTGACAAACATCACCACCCCCCAATGGCAGTACCGCGATACGACTGTTACTTTGGGAGACAGTGTGCTGATTGGCCCGGCAATTACGGGGTTAACAATTGATTGGTATAACATGAATACCTCCTTTATTAAAAATGCGCCCGGCATTTATGTAAAGCCGGCGGTTACCACAAAATACAAAGCTGCTGAAACCTTTAATGCGTCGGTTTACGACCATACGGTAACGGTTACCGTACTGCCTCCAAATTCCATTGATGACTATACAAGGCTTCAAAACTCCGTGAGCATTTTCCCTAATCCCGGGGCAGCTGATTTCAGCATTACTACGGTTGGCCTGATTGAAGGAGGAATAGAAATTACGGTAACGGATGTAAACGGCAGAGAAGTTTATAGGACTAACCGACAGGTTACGAACGCGCTTACACAATTTAGCATTGATGTAAAAAGCGGGATCTATTTTGTGAAGATCACGAAAGCATTAACAGGTGAGACAGTTTTGAAGAAACTGGCAGTGCAGCAATAGATTACTTTTTTTTACTATATTTAATAAAGCTAAAGAGCATCTGCTACAGGCAGATACTCTTTTAAAATTAAATCAAATGGCGCGCATAGTTGTTATACTGTTTATTTTACTGAGCGGAGTACTGCCAAGCCAAAACTTGGTGCCCAATGGAAGCTTTGAAACATATACCACTTGTCCTAATTTTGCGAGTCAGATTTATTATGCAGCGCCATGGATGGGGAAAGATAATAATAGTGTGGATTATTTTAATGCATGCGCCCCATTACCTTATAATGTACCTTACAGTGGAGGTATAGCGTTTCAATATGCAGCAGACGGAGTAGGTTACGCCGCTTTTTGGGCTTATAACGGTGTAAACAATAATTACAGGGAATATGCACAGGTTCAATTAACGAATCAATTAGTAGTCAATCAATATTATTATTTGAGATTTTACATCAATAATGCTCCTACAAAATATGTTGTAAATAACATAGGCGCCGCTATTACCAATACTGCCATTGGATTAACAGGAGGTTCAGGTTCAGTTTTAAATTATACACCGGCTATTCTTAAATATGGTAATCCTATTATAAACGACACTCTTAATTGGATTGAAATAAGCGCTGTCTATAAATCGCTTGGAGGAGAAGAGTATTTAACAATTGGTAATTTTTTTAGTGATGGTAATACAGACACCCTTGCCGCTAATTATGGAACCTACCAGGGTACATATTGTTATTTGGATAATGTCAGTTTAGTAAACATCACGACTCCCCAATGGCAGTACCGTGATACGACTGTTACTTTGGGAGACAGTGTGCTGATTGGCCCGGCAATTACGGGGTTAACAATTGATTGGTATAACATGAACACTTCCTTTATTAAAAATGCCCCCGGCATTTATGTAAAGCCGGCGGCTACCACAAAATACAAAGCTACTGAAACCTTTAATGCGTCGGTTTACGACCATACGGTAACGGTTACCGTACTGCCTCCAAATGCCATTGATGACTATGCAAGGCTTCAGAACTCCGTGAGTATTTTCCCTAATCCCGGCACTACTAATTTCAGCATTGCGTCGGTTGGCCTGATTGAAGGAGCCATAGAAATTACGGTGACGGATGTAAACGGGAGAGAAGTTTATAGGACTAACCAACAGGTTACGAACGCGCTTACACAATTTAGCATTGATGTAAAAAGTGGGATCTATTTTGTGAAGATCACGAAAGCATTAACGGGTGAAACAGTTTTGAAGAAACTGGCAGTGCAGCACTAACTAAAGTTTCTTACATAAAGAGTTTAATTATTGCTTTATATTAATATAGATTTGTGCTTAATTAGGATAACTCCCCGTGAACTTTCAGTTTTATGGTTTATTTAATACAGGATACATTTAAAAATAAAATAATGAGCCAAACACTTCAATCTAAATTAAAGTCTCCTAAAAGAAAGAATGTATTCATGTTTCTCTTTCTTCCTCTTTTTCTCATAACACTTACAAGCGGAGTTTACAGGCACGACCAACCTATTGAAAAATACCTCGCATTGGCTAACAGGGAGCAATTTAATTGTGTGGGAGAGATCATTGGCCTTAAAGATAATAATTGGAAAGGAAAAGGAAGCTTTGTGTTAATAGACAGCGTTACCATTTTAACGGCGGCACATTGTTTTTTTGGAGAACTGAAAAAAGATACCATAGTTAATTACCGGGGTCAAAAATTTAACACGTTTATCGTAACCGGTAAATACCAAAGAGACCTGTCAGAATTTCGCTTTAAAGTGATGAACACTATTTTAAAAGCAAAAAGTATACTATTACACCCGGGTTATTTAAAAGATGAAAGTGGTGACCTGGCTTTAATTAAACTGGAAACCCCGGTAAGGGGTATAAAGGAGCTAAATATAAACAGCTCGTTCGATGAAATGCACGATACCGTTACAGGCGTTGGCTTTGGCGTATCGGGTCCCGGAAATAAACCTGAACTGGTAAACGATTACCATATTAAAATAGCAGGCCAAAACACTATTGACTCTATTGGAGGCCAAGTATTAAACGCAATAGGCACTAGGCTTTATGCTGATTTTGACAGCCCCGACAAAAAAGAAGGGTGCAATAAAATGGGCAGCGCCACACCGCTTGAACTGGAATATACGATTGGTGCAGGAGACAGTGGCGGGCCTTTATTCAGTTACAAAGACCATAGATTGTGTTTAACGGGCATTGCTGTTTACGGATCAAAAACGGTGGCCAACCTGCTTAAAAACGGCTATTACTGCGAACTCACCGGGTGGTTAAGGGTGTCTGCTTTTGCCGGCTGGATAAAGAGCAACAGGTAGGCGCTTCGTCATTGCGATCCCCCGGCTGACGGAGAAGCAATTTCATGTATAGTATCAAAACAATAAGTTAGTATAGAACAAATTCCTCTTTTCAAGGAGGTATCCGCCAACCGGCGGACGGCGGATGTTTAGAGTGTTTGCAAAAACAGCTCACGGCCTCGGGCAGGGGGTCTAAGGTCCTGACCACAAAAAATAATTCCGTTAATTGAATTATAGCGCCTGCTCAATGATTTATAGTGCGCTATGAATGAATTATAGCGTCTGTTAATTGGTTGAGCGCGGGCGCCAAGTCGCAAAATAGTTCCGATCAGTAAATTATAGCGCGCTATAACCCGGTTATCGCGCCTGCTCACCGGATTATAGAGCGCTATGAGCCGCAAAATAGTTCCGGTGAGTCATTTATAGCGTCTGCTCAGTGAATTATAGCGCGCACAAAATGACTCATAGCGTGCTATGAATCAATTATAGCGCCTGCTCACCGGATTATAGCGCGCTATAAGCCGCAAAATAGTTCCGTTAATTGAGTTATAGCGTCTGCTCAATCACTTATAGCGCACGTAAAATGATATATAGCGCGCTATAAACCGTTGGTTAAAACCAACGGTTTGCAAAATAGTTCCATACCCTCTAATTAGCCTAAGGCTTTAAACAGAAGAATACAACATACTTAAGAGCGCAACAAAACCCTAAACCGCTCAAATAACTTCTAATACCGTACTCCTAATGTTAAAAGCATCCGGAAACCCGCTTGTTAAGCCAATTTCACACTATGTTGCGCTAACTGATTTTTATAAACAATCGGTTGAAAAATACGTTATACAGAACAGCCGAATTTCATTAAATTTAGCATCTCTAAAAATAAATATATGACCACAGATAAATTCGTTTCCCGTCATAACGGTCCCCGAGAAAATGAAGTTAAACAGATGCTTGCCAAGATCGGCGTATCCTCCATTGATGAGTTGATCAGTCAAACAGTTCCCCCTAACATTCGTTTAAAACAACCTTTGCGTGTTGCTCCTGCTATGAGCGAGTTTCAGTACAGCAAACATTTAAAGGCCTTAGGAAAAAAGAATAAAGTATTCCGTTCATACATCGGCTTAGGCTACTATAATAACATTTTACCCGCTGTTATTCAACGCAACGTGTTAGAGAACCCGGGTTGGTATACTGCTTACACGCCTTACCAGGCAGAAATTGCACAAGGGCGCTTAGAAGCCATCCTTAATTTCCAAACCATGGTGATGGATTTAACCGCCATGCCTATTGCTAATGCGTCGTTATTGGATGAAGCAACGGCAGCAGCCGAAGCCTTGTTTATGTTTTACAGCAACCGCAGTAAGGATAAAGTAAAAAATAATTCAAACAAATTTTTCGTTAGCCATACCTGTTTCCCTCAAACCATTGATGTGGTAAAAACACGCGCGGTGCCTTACGGCATTGAGCTGGTGATTGGTGATGCGAACGCCATAAAATTAGATGATTCTTATTTCGGGGTCTTAATTCAGTACCCGGACATTAACGGGGAAGCAACCGATTACAGAACATTTGTAAGTAACGCAAAAGCATTGGATATACAGGTTGCAGTAGCTACCGACTTATTAGCGCTTGCGTTATTAACGCCCCCGGGCGAGTGGGGCGCCGACTGTGTAGTTGGTAACTCACAACGCTTTGGTGTACCCTTAGGTTACGGCGGGCCTCATGCAGCGTTTTTTACCTGTAAGGAAGATTACAAACGGTTGATCCCGGGCCGTATCATTGGCGTATCGGTGGATGCAGAAGGAAACCCGGGTTTACGCATGGCTTTACAAACCCGCGAGCAACACATAAAACGTGATAAAGCAACTTCTAATATTTGCACGGCACAAGCATTGTTGGCTATTATGGCAAGCATGTACGCGGTATACCACGGGCACGAAGGGATTAAAGCCATTGCAGAAGGCGTGCACGGAGCAGCTGCCTTTATGGCGTCTGAATTAAAAAAACAAGGGTATGTAATCAATACAAAATTATTCTTTGATACGATCGTTGTAGCAGCCGATGCTAAAAAAGTACGTGCTTTAGCAGAAGCAAAAGAAATTAATTTCCGTTATGTAGATGATACACATGTAGGCATTTCTTTAGACCAAACAGTAGAAGAAAATGACATCCATGATATCCTTTCCATATTTGCTGAGGCAGCAGGTAAGAAGCATGAAAACGTAAAAAGCAAGATCGATTCAGTGATCGCTTCTTCCGCTTTGGCCCGTACATCAAGCTATTTAACGCACCCTGTATTTAATA
>JBBRHI010000015.1:0-14125 GCA_038222995.1 Bacteroidia bacterium
ACAAAGTACTGATACAAAATTAGTAGGGAAACAGTTTTCGGCACGTGTAGGGTTGGGCAAAGTTGTGTTTCCGGTGGCAAGAGAAAGCATGCGCACCATACAATGGCAGTTTCCTAAACAACAAAATGTAATTGATTTGCCAATTTATGCCGCGTTAAAAGTTCCGCATGAGGTTGCCGAAACAACCGATATACTGGTATTTACAAGCCCAAGCAATGCAGAATCGTATTTAGAAAAAAATAAAATTCATCCGCACCAAAAAGTAATTGCCATGGGCGAGGCCACGGAAAAATCATTATTAAAAGCCAAAATTAAAGCAGAGCAAATACATAAACCGCACTCCTTTGATGATCTTGGTTTGTTCAGGGCTATTTTACACACTTTATAACACTAACGTGGTATGTAATTTGAAATAAAAAAGTAATAATTAGTAAAAACTGCTTTGTACTGAAATAAAAAATGACGCCGTTTCAAAACCCAACCATATACCTTGGCAGTTTACGAGTTGATGAACCTGTTACCACCGTAACTGATTTCCTGTTTATAGGTATTTGCTTTTATGCGTTCTTTAACACAAAATTTTATTCGGGCAATAGAGGTATTAATGTATACCGTTGGTTCTTTTTATTAACCGGTTGCTCATCACTGATTGCGGCACTCATAGGGCATGCTTTTTTGTACTACTTTGGCTGGGAAGCAAAAATATATGGCTGGCTCACCGGTATTGTCAGTGTGTCGTTTGCTCAGTTTGCGGCACTTTATCATACAAAACAAAGCATAAGTAAATCCATTTTTAAAACACTTATGGTGCTTAATATGATTGAAGTAATTACCGCCTTTATTTTAACTTTTGTTATTTATTCATTTACGGTTGTAGAAATTCATACCGCTTATTGTTTACTGATCAACGTTACCATTTTAGAATCGATACATTACAAAAAAACGAAAGCGGTATTTAGCAAATACATGATTTACGGGGTTGGTATTTGTATATTGGCTGTTATGGTCCACATTTTTAAGCTTGCTGTTTCTGTATGGTTTAACCACCTCGACCTTAGTCATATCTTTATGGCTTTAAGTATGTTTACCATGTACAGGGGGGTTAAATTAAATAACGAACCTTTTTATAAAACTATATGATCACACATCGCCCCCGCAGAAACCGCAAATCGGCAGCTATCAGAAACATGGTACAGGAAAATCATGTATCGGTAAATGATTTTATTTATCCCTTATTTTTAATTGACGGAAAAAATAAAAAAACGGAAGTAAACTCCATGCACGGTATTTTCAGATGGAGTCCCGACCTCATCTTAAAGGAAATTGAAAGCTGTATGAAGCTTGGCATTATGGCGTTTGACGTGTTCCCGAGTATCGATAACACATTGAAAGATAAAACAGCCACCGAAAGCTTCAATAAAAACGGGGTGTATTTAAAAACACTTACGCTTATTAAAAAGAAATTTCCGGAAGCCTGTATTATGACGGATGTTGCTATGGACCCATACAGCAGCGACGGGCACGATGGCTTAGTAGAGAACGATAAAATAGTAAATGACAAAACGCTTGCTATATTAGCGAAGATGGCTGTTGCGCAAGCCGATTGCGGTATTGATATTATAGGGCCGAGTGATATGATGGACGGACGCGTAGGCTTTATTCGTGAAGCATTAGATGATGCAGGACATGAAGAGGTTTCTATTATGAGTTACACCGCAAAATATGCCAGTGGTTTCTATAATCCTTTCAGGGATGCATTAGACAGTGCGCCAAAATTCGGAGATAAAAAAACCTACCAGATGAACCCGGCCAACAGCAAAGAAGCCTTAATTGAAGCGCAATTAGATACAGAAGAAGGGGCCGATTTTTTAATGGTAAAGCCTGCTTTAAGTTACCTGGATGTGATTAAGGATCTCAGCACACATTTCGACTTACCGATAGCCGCTTATAATGTGAGTGGTGAATACTCTATGGTAAAAGCAGCGGCGGCCAAAGGCTGGATAGACGGTGAACGTGTACGTGACGAAATTTTATTGAGCATGAAGCGTGCAGGAGCCTCTGTGATCCTTACCTATTTTGCTAAGGAATGGGCCTTTAAGAATACGTAAATTTTATAAATTTTTGTTAAAAGTTTGAATATACGTTTCCTATTTAAAAAATTAATCGTATTTTTGCGATATAATGGGAACAACTAAATCAGAAGAATTTACAATTAAACAAAATAAAATTGCCAAATATGCGAAAGCGCTTGGCCATCCTGCACGCATTGCTATCCTTGAATTACTAATTAAAAAACAAGCTTGTATTTGCGGAGACATCGTCGATGAATTACCTCTTTCACAAAGTACCGTATCCCAACATTTAAAAGAATTAAAGGACGCCGGTTTAATTAAAGGTGACATTGATGGCGTAAAAGTTTGTTACTGTATTGATGAAAAAGAGTGGCATACAGCCAAAGAGTATATGAGCAACTTTTTTACAACTTACACCCATAAAGGAAATTGCTGCTAAAAAATTTGATTTTATTAATCGTTATTTACCGATAAAAAAATATAAAAACCATCTATGAAACTAACAGAAATTAAAAAACATTTAACAACTGCAACAGGTGTTAACTTTCAATTGCCTACCGGCACATTTGTACCGGAACATTTTCATGTTACCGAAGTAGGTATTATAACCAAACACTTTATTGATTGCGGCGGGAGGGCCCGTAACGAAAAAGTAGCAAACTTCCAGCTATGGAATGCCAATGATACTGAGCATCGTTTAAAGCCAAAGAAATTACTGAACATCATAGCTCTTTCAGAAAAAGTATTGGGTATGGAAGATCTTGAAATTGAAGTTGAATATCAATCCGACACCATTGGCAAATACAATCTTGATTATAACGGAAAAGATTTTGTATTGGTTGCAAAGCAAACAGATTGCTTGGCTAAAGATAATTGCGGTGTTGACGACAAACAAAAAATTTCTTTATCTGAATTGTCAACAAGCAAACCTGAGGCATGCTGCACGCCCGGGGGGAAGTGCTGTTAACCTTAAATAGTTAATATGTACAATTCAATTAAAACCTTTAGTGATTCATTGGTAAAAGAGTTTGGTTCTATTCCTGATAATAGAAAACAACTCTTAGGTGTGGTTTCGCAATACGTTGCTAAAAAAAACGCAGCAAAACACCCGGTCAATTTAGTTTACATCTGCACGCATAATTCACGTCGCAGTCATTTCGGCCAGGTGTGGGCTCAAGTAGCGGCCAACTACTATGGAATTTCAAACATACATACATATTCGGGAGGCACAGAGGCAACCGCTTTTAATATCAATGCCATCAACGCCTTAAAAAGAATTGGTTTTGAAATTAAGACAATGAGTGTTGAGAAAAATTCGATTTACCATATTCTTTTTGATGAAAATGAAAAGCCTGTCGTTTGTTATTCGAAAGTGTATAGTGATCCGCAAAATCCACAGAAAGAGTTTGCAGCGATTATGACCTGCAGCGACGCCGAAGAAAACTGTCCGTTCATCCCCGATGCGGAATTAAGAATTGGCACAACGTATGATGATCCCAAGGAGTTTGATAATACAGCATTTCAGGATGCAAAGTATGATGAACGCTGTAAGCAAATTGCTCTTGAAACATTTTATGTTTTTTCTAAAATCAAATAAATAACTATGAGTGCAAATGATTGCGCACCTGCCGCAGAACGAAAAAAATTAAGCTTCCTCGACCGGTACTTAACCTTGTGGATATTTTTAGCGATGGCCGTGGGCATTGCTATTGGCAACGTCTTTCCGTCATCTTCAACATTTATCAATTCTTTTTCAAGCGGCACTACCAATGTACCTTTGGCAATAGGGTTAATATTAATGATGTACTCGCCACTGGCTAAAGTCCGCTACGAAAAAATGGGCGAAGTATTTCGCAATACAAAAGTATTAGGTGCTTCGCTGTTCTTAAATTGGATCATAGGTCCTGTTTTAATGTTTTTCTTGGCCATCCTGTTTTTGCACAGCTATCCTGAATATATGGTAGGCTTAATTTTAATAGGCTTGGCACGGTGCATTGCCATGGTAGTAGTTTGGAACGAATTGGCAGAAGGCGACAGGGAATATGCCGCCGGCCTGATCGCTTTAAACAGCATTTTCCAGGTTCTGTTATACAGTGTGTATGCTTACTTTTTTATTACTGTATTACCACCCTTGTTAGGCATGAAAGGGTTGGAAGTAGACATTACCATGGGAGAAATCGCTAAAAGCGCGGGCATTTATTTAGGGTTGCCCTTTGCAGCAGGTTTAATATCACGCTTAGTATTGATAAAACTAAAAGGCATAGAGTGGTACGAAACTAAATTTATTCCCCTGATCTCACCTATAACGCTTATCGCGCTTTTATTCACCATCATAGTAATGTTCAGCTTAAAAGGCGAATTAATTGTGCAGATCCCCTTCGACGTATTACGCATTGCCGTGCCGTTGGTGATCTACTTTGCCATTATGTTTTTTATCAGCTTTTTTATTGGTAAAAAAATGGGCGCAGACTATTCAAAAAGCACTTCCATAGCCTTTACGGCAGCGGGTAATAATTTCGAACTGGCAATAGCCGTAGCCATAGGTGTGTTTGGCATTAACAGCGGACAGGCCTTTGTGGGTGTTATCGGGCCATTGGTGGAAGTACCCGCATTAATTCTATTAGTCAACGCAGCGTTTTGGATCAGGAATAAATATTATAAAACAGCAAACTAAAAACCATGAAAGCAAAAAAATCATTCCTGGCATCCATAACAGGCGGCCTTACTTCTGCGGCTCCCATTTTATTATCCTGCTGTAAAAGCGGCGCGTGCGTTGGCGTGTGCGCAAGTCCTATAGCATCGCTATTCGGGGTATCTTCTGCAACGTTAGCTGATTCGCCTCTTATCAGCGCACTTGAGCCTGTTTTAATTGCCGTTAGTGCAGTGTCCTTTACTATTTCTTATTATTCGCTGTACGTATTGCCAAAGCTTAATTGCAACACTCCTGATGGTTGCGCCTGTGAGCCAACAGCAAAAGAAAAGCGAAAAGTGAAGATCAATAAAGCGGTGTTTTGGATAGGACTTATATTAAGTATCGGCTTCCTGAGTTATTTTGAGATTTCCAAATATCAGACGGCTACCGCAGAAAACACCGAATGTGCACCGAGCACCTGTAAAAAATCTGCTGAATCGGCGGTTGTAGCTGCTTGCGACTCCACAACCTGCGATGTTAATACCTGTGGCAACTAAGCTACTTCTTCTCCACCAAATATTTCCAATACCGTTTTTTAAGAGTGAGGCCATAATCAAGGTAAGTCTTAATTTAAAAAATACACCATTATTTATTACTAATTTAAACGCCTAATTTGAATTTTTATTTTACTTTCAAAAATGAAAAAATTATTCTTTTACGTAATCGCCTTTTTTCTTTTATCAAACCCTTTTAGAGCTCAAAATTTAGAAGGCCCTGCGTTCAAAGAAAAGCAAATGCAACCTATCGGAGAATTAAACGGGTTTTTATATTATTATCATATAGACTCTCAAAAGCTCAAAATGAGGTTATGCATTTACAAATACGACGCTAATACATTAGAGGAAGTAGAAGTCAAGAAGATTTTTTTACCGCAGCAAATTGGTTATGACTTTCCCGTTGAACCAAAAATAATAGGCAATAATTTTTATTTTTTTTATTATGGATGGAAGACAAACTACCGTGATGTGCGGCTGTGCGTATTTAATGATTTTTTTAGCAATGAAATTTATCCTGACCTCGGCGATTTGACAAAAAACATTGATGTAGAGAAATTCAGTTTTGATGTTTTCTTATCGCCTGATAAAAAAAATGTTCTCATTGAAATAAAACTTTTTTGCGACAAATTTAAACCGGATATTTCATCAGCTTTAGATTTGAATTTTGTAGCGAAAACGAATTGTGAAGATATTACGCTTTTATATTTTAACACTCAAAGTAACGAAGTTAAAATGATGAAAAAATTACCTATCGAAATGGATGGGCTTCGGCTAAAAAGTAGTCAATTTAAAATTGATAATAGCAATAATGTTACATTTATCGCCTCAATTGCTAAAATAAAGAACAAAAACAATACCATTGAAGCGACATCAACAGCTACATTAAAAAACGATGAGGAAAAAATAAAAATAAATGAATTAAAACTAGGTGATACGAAAAAGATTAGCAGTTATTTAACACAATTAAAAAATGGGGATATTGTTTATTTCGGATTTCTTGATTCTAAAATCTTATTCAGGTTCATTCCTACAGATAAAACAAAGCCCGAATTTGAAACCGTTTTTTCAAATGCTGATTTTATGAAAGCAAATGTTGATACGGATGTAGTTTACAATATTTCAGAATGTGAAACCGGATATTATCTCTCTATACTTGATAAGTATAAAGCAGGGATGGTGGATAAATATCAAACTATACGTACAGCATTTGTAGATAAGAATGGAAAATTAATGTGGTATAAAACGTTTCCAACCGTAAAGAAAGTATATGCCGGCACGGGTTTCTATTATAAACTTCCACTTGTTTTTTCCTATAATAATAAAAATTATGTGTGCATTATTGAAAACAAACCTTATGAAGAAACAAAACAGGTTTTGAAAGCCTTAAAAAAGGCTGAATTAATATACGTTTCAAAAAACGAAAAGTTTAACTCTACGTTGTTCTCTATTGACGCCAATGGAAATATGAAAAAAGAGATCATTCATGATAATGCGCTGATTTTGGGAAATCCTTTGCCCGACAATATTGTATCTGATAAAGGCTATTTTATTCTTCCATTGGGATTAGGATACTACACTCAATTAAAGAAGATTTATTTAAAATAATCCAATTACTTCTTCTCCACCAAATATTTCCAATACCGTTTAGGAACATGTTTTAAGTGTAGCTTCGTGTTTTTACGAATAGGAATGTTGACACTCTTAAAATAATTTTTCCAAAGATTTTGATACAATACTTCATCAGGGTCAAACAAAATCCCTGTTGGTGTGAGGTCAGTACTATCCATAGTAAAATCAATCACCGCTTCATTTACCTGCTCTGTTTGTTGATCGTAATGTACACCGTACTTTCGCTTAGTATCATATATGATCCAGTCCTGATCGGCATAGCGTCGTTTAAAGTGCGGAACAATTAACGGCAATACATTGTAATCGGGATCAATGGGGGCGTAAAAAAATTTATCCCCAATACTTTCAAAACGCACAAAAGCTTCAAAGCGATGCTTCTCCCGCCCTACCTTCCTTGATGTTTGTACAATATCCAATACAGAAGCATTACCAAAGTTATCTTCTATATTTTGGTCGCTCGAAAAAGCATATTGCACAAATTGCAAAATAGTGTTTTCAATGCCGGTTAATTCTGATAAATAACAACGGTAAATATTTGCAAAACATTCTTGCGAAATTTTTTTTCGCAGACCTTTCATCACACGTGCTGCTTTTTCCGAATCCGTATATACTTGGATGTTTTCAGAAAAACACAATGCTTTCAGTTTATCAGCTTTAATAATAGACGCGTCTTTACATTTACGTTCATATATTTCGAAAATGGCCGTGAATAGGCCTTGATAGCTACCGTCATAAATAAACTGTACCATTAAAATAAGGTGAGCTGCGGTGAATACGTTTGTGTATATTTACTTTTTCCCAAGGATAAAATATGGTGCCTGATGGCTCCGGCAGTTGCCTCACCAAACAATACATCTTTGCTTGAACATACTACAAAATGCTTTACGCGGTTCATAGCTACGCCTATTTTTTTTAATTGCCACCAATCGAGTTTACCGAATTTACGGGCTGCCACAATTTTTTGTGCAGAGCCAACGCCAATGCCCGGAACTCTAAGTATTTTAGCATAATCGGCTGTATTAACATCAACCGGGAATTCATGCAAATTTCTTAAGGCCCAGCTTAATTTCGGATCAACGTCTACATCTAAATTCGGGTTTGCATCATTTACTATCTCATTTACCTTAAAGCCATAAAATCGCATCAACCAATCTGTTTGGTATAAGCGGTGCTCTCGTATTAAAGGTGGTGGTGTACCAATGCCCGGTAATCGTTCATCGCCGCCAATTGGAATATACCCTGAATAATATACACGGCGCATGCCAAATTTTTGATATAAAGAATTTGCCGTGAACATAATGTCTTTATCTGTTTCGGGAGTAGCGCCAATAACCATTTGCGTACTCTGCCCGGCAGGTGCAAATACAGGCGTACTCCTAATTAATTTTTTTTCTGCTTTGTATTGAACTATGGATTCGCTTAGGTAATTCATGGGCGTTAAGATTTCAGCAAAGTTTTTATCCGGTGCCAATAATTTAAGAGATGATTCGGTAGGCATTTCAATGTTTACACTTAAACGATCTGCATACAAGCCTGCTTCTTTCATTAATTCTTCGCTTGCGCCCGGTATGGTTTTTAAATGAATATAGCCGTTAAATTTATGCTCCAAGCGAAGTTTTTTAGCAATGGTCACTAAACGCTCCATCGTAAAATCGGCGTTTTTAAAAATACCCGAACTCAAAAACAACCCTTCAATATAGTTACGACGGTAAAAATTAATGGTAAGCTCTACTACCTCTTCAATCGTAAATGCGGCACGTTTAATGTCGTTACTTTTGCGGGACACACAATAGGCACAATCGAAAATACAATAGTTAGTCAGTAAAATTTTCAGTAACGATACGCAGCGACCGTCCTCTGTATAGCTATGGCAAATGCCCATGCCTGTAGCATCTCCCAAACCTTTGTTGTCGTTTTTACGTTTGCTGCCGCTGGAAGAGCAGGACACATCATACTTAGCGGCATCTGCTAAAATGCTTAATTTTTCGTTAATACGTGTTTCGGAGGTTTTTAAAGTAGCCATAAGATCAATTGTTTTCGTAAAATTACCTGTTTTTGAAGCGTGACCCTGCTACAAAATGTAGCATTATAGGCTTATAAAAAGTACAGGTTCATTTGTTGAAGCCTTTCGTTAAACCCTATAATAGGAACAACGTTTAAAAACAAAACGCAAAATTGATTCGAAAACATTATGGGCTGCCTTTTAACAATTCCGATTAATTATATACGGGCTTTTTAAAATTAAAAGGCTTGTTGTATTTTTTATATACCAGCCACGACCAACGTATCAAAACATACTGAAGCGGTAAACGAATTACGGCGATCCAAAAAATTAAGCCGCCCGTGTTATACGTATCAATAAGCATTTGTACATGCACAATTAAAAAAACCACTAACATTGCTATGGTTAACAGTGCAGAAATTTTTCGTGTCATTAAAGGCAGTATACCACATCCCAACAAAATTTCGCAAACACCGCTGATATAAATTAATAAAAGCGGGGTCGGCAAATACCACGGCATAATTTTTAAATAAAAGTCGGGATGTACAAAATGATTAATACCTGCCCCAACATATACTATGCACATTACCAATAACCAAATGTTTTTCTTACTCATAGGTGTTTTACAATTAGTTGCCGGTATTTAAATAAAGAATTTATTGTTGCTTCGATTCAATGATCTGTCCGTCCAATACTGTAAAGTAGATAGGATCAGTCGCTTTTCTCAGTGCTAAATAAGAATTATATCCTTCAGAAAAATTCTTTCTCTCAGTAATTACCTCGTTAAAATTTCCGTTCAAGCCCATCAATAATTCACAGGCTTCTCTTACAGCATGCTCTCCGCTTGATGCACCAGTAATATAATCGGCTAACTGGTGTTTGATAACATATTCGTTAAACAAAGGGTTTGCTTTGCGCGGAATAAAAATACGCACCCCGCTAATTTCTGCTAAGCTTAGGTCTAACACATCATCAAACACAAAACATATTTGGTTCGGCTGTAAATTATTAAGAGCACATAAATGCTTGGTTGCTTCTAATTTATTAGCAAATTTGGAATAAGAATAATGAAAGCGTTCCCTGTCTACAAACGTAAATGCTGCCGTGTTTTTTTCCCCGGATATAACCGCTGTAATTGGAATATCTTTATGGTTTAAATAATGAGAAAACCTCAGTAAATTAGTTCCCATGCTGTCTGCCTCACTGAATTTACTGTCTAAATTATGATCTTTGCCTGCATTGGTAAATACGCCGTCCCAATCAAATACAAAAGCCCTAATGTGTTTTAGTTTTTCAATAATATCGGCTTCCGGAATATTAAACTGCCCGCCGGCCATGGTAAATAATTGTGTAATGTGTGACATATGCTATGTTCTTATAAAGGTAAATGTACAAAAAAACCTTATCTACCGGCGGCAGATAAGGTTCCATTATAGTTTTTTAAGATTATCCTTTCATGTCCTGAATATCCAACATCCCCACAGGTTTGCCGCCGGCAGTAACTACGATCGTATCTACATTGGTTTTTTTAAATAACGTATTTGCATCATTTAATAAAACATTACCGTCAATAGTGATCGGTTCTCTGTATTCCAGGTCAGATAAATTTTTAGATAAAATATCTCTTCCTTTTTCTCCGATCAGTTTTCTTAAGCTGCCGTCCGTAAATACACCTTTAATGCTGCCGTCTGCTTTAGTAACAGTAATGGCCCCAAAACCGTATTCTGTCATCTTAACAATAGCGTCTGTTACAGACGTATTTTCAGTTACCAAAGGATTAATATCTTTAATAGCTTCTTTTACTTTTACCATCATCATACGTGTATCCTGTATAAATTGGTCTGTACCAAGTGTTGTAAAATTATTTTCGGTTAATTGTTTTATAATTTTTAATGGAACCGTTATGGTATGCACACCAATGTTAATGGCGTTGCGCACATGTTCTGCATTACGTACGGAAGAGAACATGATCTTTGTATCATAATCATATAAATCTACTGCATCTACACATTGCTGAACCAATGCTAAAGCATCATGTCCCTGATCCTGTAAACGGCCTACCAGCGGGCAAACATAAGTTGCTCCTGCTTGCATAGCCATATAGGCTTGTTGTAAGGTATATACTAAATGTACATTTACTAAATACCCTTTATCGCGCAACATTTTGCAGGCACGAACGCCCTCTAACGAAACCGGGATTTTAAATACTGTTTTTTTAGGGTCTAACCCTAACGCTAACTGGCGCTCGGCTTCCGCTAATACTTCTTCTGCGCTGTTTCCTAAAGCTTCAATTTGAAGTACGGGAACTATTTTGCTTAATTTTACAATAGTACCGTCAATATCCGTAATACCTTCTTTTTGCATAAAAGTAGGTGTAGTGGTTAATCCGTTTAAAAATCCTAATTTAAATCCTTCTTCAATTTCTTTAAGGTTTGCTGAGTCTAAGTATAATTCCATGTGTATTGTTTGTTTTTGTAAGATTCAAATATAAGTTTTATTTTTAATTTCTGCCACACAGTCATATAGGGCTTATTGGATAGTTTTACAACAGAGATTATTCTTCAATAGCTCTTACTCCCGGTAAGCTTCCCTGCTCTATGTATTCGAGCAATGCTCCTCCACCGGTACTTACGTAACTTACTTCATTTACTAAGTTATATTTATTAATAGCGGCAACGCTGTCGCCACCGCCTATTAAAGAGAACGCTCCTTTTTTTGTAGCTTCTGCTATAGCTAAAGCAATTTGTTTTGTTCCCTTTTCAAAACTGCTCATTTCAAACACTCCCATTGGGCCGTTCCATAAAATGGTTTTAGAGTTTTTAATAACGTCACAATACGTTTTAATCGTTTCTGTGCTAATATCCAATCCCATCCAACCGTCGGGAATAGTATTAATATTACTTTCTTTTATGTTAGCCTCATTTGCAAAATGATCAGCAATAACGGCATCTGTAGGGATGTATAAATTTACTCCCTTCGCTTTTGCTTTTTGTAATAATTCTTTAGCAAGGTCTAATTTGTCATCTTCACATAACGACTTACCAATAGTGCCTCCCATCGCTTTTACAAAAGTAAAGGCCATGCCGCCGCCAATTAAAATGTTATTGGCTTTGCTCATTAACTGTTCAATAATTAAAATTTTATCACTTACTTTTGCGCCGCCCACAATAGCCGTAAATGGTTTTTCGGCTCCGTTAATTACTTTATCGATACTTGCTACTTCGCCCGCCATCACATAACCAAAGCATTTGGCATTGCTCGCAAAAAACTGCGCTATTACCGCTGTAGAAGCATGTGCGCGGTGTGCTGTTCCAAAGGCATCATTTACATAAATATCGCCATGCTTTCTTAATTTTTCCGCAAAGCCGGCATCTCCTTTTTCTTCCTCTTTATAAAAACGAAGGTTTTCCAACAATAAAACCTGTCCCGGTTTTAAAGCGGCTGATTTTGCAAAAGCATCCGTTCCAATACAATCCTCTGCGAATAAAACGTTTGTTCCAATTAGTTTACTAACCGTGTCTACAATATGTTTAAGCGAATATTTATTAGTCGGTCCATCTTTTGGCCTTCCTAAATGCGACATTAAAATAACACTTCCGCCCTTTTCAAGAATTTTTTTTATGGTTGGAACAGCAGCCCTGATGCGGGTTTCATCGGTTACCTCCAAAGCGTCGTTTAACGGAACATTAAAATCAACGCGAATTAACGCACGTTTATTTTCAAAATTAAGATTATCGATTGTTTTCATATTATTATTTAGTTTCAATATAATTAATTGGTTTAGTGATCTGGTAATGATCGGGCTCGTTTAAAATTTCATCTAAAATTAATTGATTGTTTTTCCTTGTAAAAACGTAGGCATCTTTAAACGGTTTTTTAGAACTCGTTTTGCCGGGCCCTGAGTTAGAAAAATAATCTTTTAATTCCCCTGCTATTAAAAGCGCTACAGTGTCTTTGGAATTATCATCGTAATCGTCAAAATAAATAATGCTTGTTTCTTTTATCTCAATATCCTCAACAATATTATACAATCCCCTTTTTTTATACCTGCTTAAAATACCACTGTAATTTCTATATAAACGCGGACTTAATTTTTGTTTAACGGAAGTTAAATCACCTATAGACCAAGTTTTTTGTAACTCGATATAGAGAGTAGTAGCATGAAGTACTATTTTGTCATAATCCCAAAAGCTGTCTTTTTCGAAACGCAGTTGAAGTTTTTTTTTATTGATCTTTCCTTTGTTATAATAAAGATACGTGATATAGCCTGCATAAGCTGTTAAGGCTAATACTACAGATATCATGCATATCACTAATACCATAACTTCTTTATGGGTTAAAGGCCTTGATTCATTGTAGTGATATGCGTAACCTCCGTAATTACCGTAACCATGATAGCCTCCTCCTCCAAAATGGCTGCCGGAGCCGCCGTGCGAAACTCCTGAGCCCGCTCTCGAAAAAGCAACAGAACAGAAAAACAAAAAGATATATAGAAAAAACTTTTTCAATTGGTTTTAATGTCTGCAAAAATAAGCTAATTACTAAAATAATAAATCATTATCTTTAATTATGTTTCTGCGAATAATGATCATCCTTTTTATGTTTGTTTCTTGCTATATGAAAGCATTAACTGTAAGGTCTGTAATTTCGGGTGATTGGGAAAACCCCTCCACTTGGAGCACACACCAGGTGCCTTCAAACCCTGACTCTGTTATTGTATCGCATTATATTACCTTAAATCAAAATCTTACGATCAGCTCTCCTACTGTATTATTTATAAATTCGTCGGGCACTATTTGCGGCAATTACCTTCTGGAGACCTTGTGCGGAGCAGGTTTTGTAAACTATGGATATATGTACCTCAATCAAATTAAAACACGGTTAGGGGCTAACTATAATGAAATTCAATGTAAATCCTCTATTATGTTATCAGGTTGCTCATCGGGAAGTTCCTCTTTTAATTCTTATCCTCCTAACGGGCGCGTGGAAGTTTGGCCTCCTGTATTTTGTAAAACACCCGACACTAATTGGGAAGGCGGAACATTTACCGGTTTAATGGAGTTGCAAAATACACTTGGGCTAAGTATTTATCCGAATCCTTTAACGACCGATCCGCTTACTATATTGGCAACCGGCAAAGCCGATTTTAAGCTGACGGACGTGGCAGGAAATTTTATCCTCTCCGGTGTTCTTAATGACAAAACAGACTTAAATCTAAGTACTGTACCAAACG
>JBBRHI010000016.1:0-13530 GCA_038222995.1 Bacteroidia bacterium
GAAGTAGCTATGGAAGGAAATCCTTACTACGACAGGTTACACAAAGCTTTAAAAGAAAAATACAAAGGACAGTATGACGTTAAGTTCACGGTTGATAAGATTGGCGGGCTTGAGTGTGCAAAATGTCACTATTAATTTAAGAAACCGGTAATTAGAAATATAATTAGATGACTATGTCAAAAAAATACTGGAAGGGATTGCCTGAACTAACAGAAAGTCCTGAATTTACACAAAGCAAAAAAAATGAATTTGCTGAAGATTTACCGATAGGAGAATTTCTTGCCGGTAAAACGGATGAGGAGAATGACAAGGGCACCAGCCGTCGTGATTTCCTTAAGGTTATGGGCTTCTCTACCGCTGCAGTTGCTTTAGCTGCCTGCGAAACACCTGTAAACAAAGCAATTCCTTACGTTGTAAAACCGGAAGAAATTACCCCGGGTGTTGCTAACTGGTACGCTTCTACGTTTTATGACGGGCATGATTATGCTTCCGTATTAGTTAAAACACGTGAAGGCCGTCCTATTATGGTAAAAGGAAACGAGCTGTCGAAAGTGACTCACGGTTCTTCAACAGCGCGTACACAAGCATCCGTATTAAGTTTATATGACGGAGCCCGTTTAAACGGCCCTTTATTAAAGAAAAACCCTACAACCTGGAAAAATGCCGATGACACAGTGGCAAAAGCGGTTGCTTCAGGCACAACGGTTATTTTAAGTTCTACAATTATCAGCCCTTCTACACAAGCGGTAATTACTGAATTTTTAGCAAAACACGCCGGTTCAAAACACGTGACGTACGATGCCATTTCTTACGCGGCATTAGCAAAAGCAAATAAAAACGTATTCGGTAAATCGGTTATCTCTTCTTACGATTTCAGCAAAGCAAAAACCATTATCGGTGTTGGTTGCGATTTCCTGGGAACATGGTTAAACCCGGTTGAATTTGCGGGACAATATTCTAAAGGACGTAAAGTATCGCGCGAAAGCATGGATATGACGCGTCATTTCCAGTTTGAAGCTAACTTAACGTTAACGGGCGCTAATGCCGATTACCGTTACATGGTTAAGCCATCCGAATACGGAAAAGTACTAACGGCTATTTTTAACGAAGTAGCTTCCGGTACCGGAAACGCAACGGTTACGGCCGACAATAAATTATCAATTGCAGAAGCAACGGCGGGCCTTAAAAAAGCAGTTAAAGAATTAATTGCCAACAAAGGGCGCTCTTTAGTGGTTTGCGGCTCTAACGATGAGCATTGCCAAACCATTGTTGCGGGGATCAATAAAATGTTGGATAACTACGGTACTACTGTAGATAATGATAATTATTTCCGTTTAAAACAAGCAGACGATAAAGCATTTATTGACCTGGTAGCGGATATGGCTGCAGGAAAAGTAAATACATTAATTACCTATAACTGTAACCCGGTTTATACGGCACCGGCTTCTCTTAAATTTGACGCAGCGTATGCTAAAGTCGGTTTAAAAGTTTCTTTTGCGCAGCAATTGGATGAAACAGCCGCTATGGCAGATGTTGTTTGCCCGGATCATAATTATTTAGAGTCATGGGGTGATGCTGAACCTAAACGCGGGCATTTCTCGTTACAACAACCTGTAATCAATCCTATTTTTGCAGCACCTCGCCATGAAGGCACTCGCCAGGCACAGGATTCATTATTAAAATGGTCGGGGGTTAAATCTGATTACTTAGCGTATTTACAAGGTTTCTGGAACAACCATATTTTCCCTCAGCAAGGTAAATATTTAGACTTTGCTACGTTTTGGGCACATACCTTACACGACGGTGTTTTAAAAGTATCGGTTTATAAAGATATGCCAATCGCTCCTTTGGCGGTTGATTCTGCAGGAAAACCGATTATGGCCGGTGTGGCAGCTATAGGTATGGAAGGAATTGCAAGCGATTCGATGCCGAAAACGGAAGCACCTAAAACAATGCCTTCCGCTAAAGCAATGCCTGCTGTGGAAACAGCATATCCTACCGCCGATTACAGCAAAGCGGCTTCTATGGCTACTTCAGCCAAAGGCAGTAATTTTGAATTAGTTATTTATGAAAAAATAGGTTTAGGAAACGGTAACCAAAGCAACAACCCTTGGTTACAGGAATTACCTGACCCGGTGTCTAAAGTAACCTGGGATAATTACATTACCATGTCTCCTTTAGACGTGGCAGCGCAAGGCTTAAGCCAGATGTTACGCCAGGACATTGACGGTTCCATTGTTGAATTAACAGTGAACGGCACAACCATTAAAGTTCCCGTTTACCCTCAACCGGGCCAAACGCCCGGTACTATCGGCTTGGCATTAGGTTACGGCCGCGCTGCAGAGGCTTTAAAAGTAGCTGCCGAGGTAGGCGTAAATGCATTCCCTTTTGTTTCCGTAATTAACGAAACATTACAAAACGTAGTTTACTCAGTGTCTTTCGGCAAATCCGTAGGCACGCATCGTTTTGCCGCTACCCAGATTCAACACACCATTATGGGCCGTGAAGAACAAATTTTACGTGAAGTATCCTTACCTGAATATAAGTCAAAACCAAAACAAGAGTGGAACCCGATTGCTGAATTGGCCATGCACGGCGGTACTAAAAAACCGGTAGGGGAAGTAGACCTTTGGGCGGACCACCCTCGTATGAACCACAAATGGGGTTTAACCATTGATATGACGGTTTGTATAGGCTGTGCGGCTTGCGTGGTATCTTGCCAGGTAGAAAACAATATTGCGGTTGTAGGTAAAGTAGAAGTTTCTAAAACCCGCAGCATGGAGTGGTTACGTATTGACCGCTACTACAGTTCAGACGTTACTAAAGAAAGCGCGAAAGCGGAAGGCTTATTAGCGACTAAAAAAATGTACATTGATATGGAAAATCCTTCGGCTAACCCGAAAGTAACTTTCCAGCCAATGTTATGTCAGCACTGTAACCATGCGCCTTGTGAAACAGTTTGCCCGGTATTGGCAACGTCTCACAGTACAGAAGGATTAAATATGATGACGTATAACCGTTGTATCGGTACACGTTATTGCGCCAACAACTGTCCGTTTAAAGTACGTCGTTTCAACTGGTTTAATTATAACGGTAATCCTGATTTTGCAACCGTTAACCCCGCACAACAGGATTTAGGCCGTATGGTATTGAACCCGGACGTTACCGTTCGTGCACGTGGGGTAATGGAAAAATGTTCGATGTGCGTACAACGTATCCAGGCAGGGAAATTAGTAGCTAAAGCTAACAGAACGCCAATTGTTGACGGTTCCATTAAAACAGCTTGCCAGGACGCATGCCCTACAAACGCTATTATTTTCGGTGATTTAAATGACAGCGAATCAATGGTTTCTAAATGGCGTACAGATGATAAAAACTTTTTATTACTGGAAGAGATCGGCATTAAACCTACCGTATCTTACTTATTAAAAGTAAGAAACCAGGATGAAGCCATTCATACGGAAGAAGCTGAAATGCCTACAGGTACAAGCCATGATGAAACAGTAAAACATACGGAAGAACACCATTCATAGTCAAAAAATAAAAAACTTAATTATAAATTCTGAATTAAAATAATATGCACGCAGAATCACAGATAAGGGAACCTTTGATAATCGGTAAAAAAACTTACCGGGATATTTCAAACGACATCATTGCGCCCATAGAAGGTAAAGCTAACAGGTTATGGTATGTTTTATTTACTATAGCTTCACTTGCTTTTATGTGGGGTATCGGATGTTTATCTTACACCATCGGTGTGGGTATCGGGGCATGGGGCTCTAATAACGGGGTTGATTGGGCTTGGGATATCACCAACTTCGTATGGTGGATCGGTATCGGTCATGCCGGTACACTGATCTCTGCCGTATTATTATTGTTCCGTCAAAAGTGGCGTATGGCCATTAACCGTTCGGCTGAAGCCATGACGATTTTTGCGGTATTGTGCGCGGCTATCTTCGTAACCTTACATACCGGTCGTCCTTGGTTAGATTATATGTTATTCCCTTTACCGAACCAATTCGGGTCGTTATGGCCTAACTTTAACTCACCGTTATTATGGGATGTGTTCGCGGTATCTACTTACGCAACGGTATCTATCGTTTTCTGGTACATCGGTTTAATTCCTGATTTCGCCATGATCCGTGACAGGGTTATTAAACCGCGTATGAAAAAAGCATACTCTGTATTAAGCTTTGGCTGGGGTGGAAGTGCCCGTCACTGGAGCCGTTTCGAAGAAGTATCTTTAGTATTGGCCGGTTTATCAACGCCGTTAGTATTCTCGGTTCACTCTATTGTATCTTTTGACTTTGCCACGTCTATAGTGCCGGGGTGGCATACAACCATCTTCCCTCCTTACTTCGTATCGGGTGCGGTTTTCTCAGGATTTGCCATGGTATTAACCTTAATGATCATTGTGCGTAAAGTATATAAGTTGGAAGCTTACTTAACCGTTAAGCACATTGAGTACATGAACATCGTAATTATCGTAACAGGATCTATTGTTGGGGTAGCTTACTTAACAGAATTATTTGTTGCATGGTATTCGGGTGTAGAATGGGAACAATACGCGTTCTTAAACAGGGCTACAGGGCCTATGGCTTGGGCATACTGGATCATGATGAGCTGTAACGTATTATCTCCTCAGTTCTTCTGGTTCAAAAAATTACGTACCAGCATCGCCTTTACTTTTGTGCTCTCTATTGTGATCAACATCGGGATGTGGTTCGAGCGTTTTGTAATTATCGTACCTACACTGTGCCGTACTTACTTGCCGTCTACATGGAACTCCTATACACCGTCGTTTATTGATGTAGGTATCTTCGTTGGTACTATCGGGATGTTCTTTACATTATTCTTATTATACTCCCGTACATTCCCTGTAATTGCACAGGCTGAGTTAAAATCAATATTAAAAGCATCGGGCGAAAGTTATAAAAAAGAAGCAGCAGAGCATGAACACGCTCATCACTAAACACTAAGATTTAAGAATTTAGATATTAGAAAACAGACTATGGCAACTAAACAAATTATACACGGCATTTACTCTGACGAAGTCCCTTTGTTGGAAGGATGTAAAACATTACGTGCTTCGGGTATTCGTATTAAAGAAGTATACACTCCGTTTGCTATCCACGGAATAGATCCTATTATTGGCGTACCGCGCACCCGTTTGGCAATATGCGCGTTCATTTACGGTTTAACGGGTTTAGGCCTGGCTACTTTAATGATGTGGTATATGATGATCAGCGACTGGCCGAACGATATTGGAGGTAAACCAAACTGGGCTTATTATTTCAATATCCCGGCGTTTATTCCTATCACTTTTGAAGCAACCGTATTTTGTGCGGCTCACGGTATGGCCTTAACGTATTTATTACGTTGTATGTTAGTACCGGGCGCTCATCCTAAAAATCCTGATCCGCGTACCACTGATGATAAATTTATGATCTATTTAGAGTTGAATGACGAACAATCTAAAAAAGCAGATGAGATCTTACGTTCTACAGGTGCTGAAGAAGTAAACTACAAAGGAACTATTTATATTGAACCGGCTTATTAATTTGACACAACACATTGCTTGATATGAAACGAAATTATAAAAATATAAAATCAGCTTTATTCGGCGTAACAGCTTTAGCTATTATGGCAGGATTTACTTCTTGCGGTAAAAAAGACGCGAACAGCCCCGGAGTTGAATTTATGCCCGATATGTACATCTCTCCTTCGGTTGAGGTTTACGGAACACGCGTTGTTGACGGAGATACAATTTTCTCTACGCAATTTTTACCCGTTAAAGGTAGTATTGCCCGCGGGTACATTCCCTATGTGTATCCTAATACACCGGATGGTTACGAGCAGGCAGGGTTATATTTAAAGAACCCGATTGCCTTAACGCCCGATGTTGAAAAAGACGGTGAAGTATTATTCAGTAAATACTGTATACACTGCCACGGCCCTGCAGGAATGGGTGACGGTAAAGTAGGTTTAAAATTACCGGGAGCTCCTCCGGCATATAACGGACCGCTTAAAAATTTACCGGAAGGAAAAATTTTCCACTCTATTACTTACGGAAAAGGCTTAATGGGAAACCACGCCAGTATTTTAACACAGGAAGAGCGTTGGAAATTGGTACACTATGTACAAAAATTACAAGGCCCTAAAGAAACGGCAACAGACAGTACAAGTACAAAAGCACCTGCAGCGGCATCGTCAGCTACTGTAGCGGCAAAATAATTAATAAACGAATTTTATAAATACGACAGAATTTTTTAATATGAACACTGATAAATTAAACTTCGTAGTACCCTCAAAAGCAAAAATGACATCAATGATCTTGATGGCAGTAGGCTTAGTGTCTATCATTTGTATGTTTATGTTTGATAAGCAGCCCGATGACCATCATTACCACCAAACCCGTGCATGGGCAAACGTATTTGTGGGCTCGTTCTTTTTTACGGCTATTGCGTTGGGAGCGGCTTTCTTTTTAGGCTTACAGTATGCTGCTGAAGCCGGCTGGGCAACTACCATTAAGCGTATTATTGAAGCCGTTACCTGGTATTTGCCGGTAGGGTTATCGTTTTTATTGTTGTTATTTATCTTAGGCCAGTTCCAGGTACATAACATCTATCCGTGGATGGCGGAAGGCATTGCTACCAAGGGTTCTGCTAACTACGATGCGGTAATTGCCGCTAAAATAGGGTACTTCGGCGTGTTTTGGTGGGTACGTACTATTCTATATATGGTAGCATGGGTTTTCTTTACGTGGAAATTACGTAAAAATTCGTTAGATGCCGATAAAATGGGCGCTGAAGAAGCAAAAGGGTTCCACTGGAAAAATATTCAGTTAAGCGCGTACTTTATGGTAGTGTTTGCGGTTACCTCGTCAACATCTGCCTGGGATTGGATCATGAGTATTGATACACACTGGTTCTCTACCATGATGGGCTGGTACATTTTCTCAGGCATGTGGGTAAGCGCAATGATCACCGTTACCATTTTAATTGTATGGTTAAAACACATGGGTTACTTAGAGTTTGTAACAGAAAGTACAATACATGATATGGGTAAATGGATGTTCGCTATTTCTTTCTTATGGACTTACTTATACTTCTCTCAATTTATGCTGATCTGGTATGCTGATATCCCGGAAGAGGTGACTTATTTCCAAACCCGTTGGGAATCATACAAAGCGTTAATGTGGACGGTTTTATTTGTAAACTTTGCGTTCCCGATGGTAATGTTAATGAGCCGAGACAGCAAACGTAACTTCTTCTTCTTAATGTTTGTAGGAACTATTATTTTCATCGGTCACTATTTAGATATTGTGATGGTGGTTATGCCCGGTACTGTTGGTCACCACTGGACAGGCTTAAGCTGGATGGAGCTTGGAACATTCTTATTTTTCTTGGGATTATTTATTTATGTTGTGCTGAACAATCTTTCTAAACGTCCGTTAGCGGTAAAAAATCACCCTTTCCTTTCAGAAAGTTTACACCACTCTATTTAATACTAAAAGAAAAACATTAACAACAGAACTATAAATTTTTAAGTAAAGTAATATGAAATTATTAATTTTAATCGGACTTGTATTATTGATCATTGCTGTGCATCAGTTAATGAGGGTTATTGAGCTATCGCGTGAGTTTAAAAAAACCAAGGAGTGGCAGATCACCGAAAAAGACAACACGTTTAACGGAAAAATGATGCTGACATTTATGTTCGTGTTTTTCGGGTTTTTCTTTTGGCAGGTTGACCGTTGGAATGATAATTCATTACCCGGAGCAGCATCAGTGCACGGACTGAAAATTGATGCGTTATGGGATTACAACATGTATTTAATCGTTGTTGTATTTATTATTACGAATGGTGTGCTATTTTATTTTGGTTACAAATACTCCGGTAAAAAAGACACTAAAGCGACTTTCCTTGCTCACGATAACCGTTTAGAAATGGCCTGGACTATTGTACCGGCTGTGGTATTAGCTTTCATTATTATTTTCGGATTAAAATACTGGAACGAAATTACCGACCGTTCCACAGACCCTAATAAATTAACCATTGAATTATACGCTAAACAGTTTGACTGGACGGCACGTTACGCCGGTAAGGACAAAGTGTTGGGTTCAACCGATTACCGCCAGATCAGCGGATCAAACTCTGTAGGTATGGATACAACAGACGCTACCGGGAATGATGATGTGATCATTAAAAATGAATTTCACATCCCGGTTAACCGTGAAATTGAATTTAAAATGCGCTCACGCGATGTAATCCACTCTGCTTTTATGCCTCACTTCCGTGCACAAATGAACTGTGTGCCGGGTATGGTTACCGAGTTTAAATTTACGCCTAATAAAACAACTGCCGATATGCGTAAAGATCCTTACGTTATTCAGTTAATGGCCGGTATTAATAAAGCACGAGCTTTAAAGAACGAAGAGCCGGTTGAGTTTGACTACATTTTATTATGTAACAAAATTTGCGGGGCTTCTCATTACAATATGCAAATGACCATTGTTGTAGATACTGAAAAAGAATACAACGAGTGGATGGCAAAACAAAAAGCCGTTAAAACGTTAGCAGTTAAAACGGAAGAAAAACACTAAATAAAAACATTGTTGTAAAATAATATATAAGAAAATGGCACACGATCACACAGCAACATTAGAACACGCAGGACACCATGACCACTCTCATGCACACGATGATGAGCACCACGAAAGTTTTGTAAGCAAATACGTTTTTAGCCAGGATCATAAAATGATTTCCCGCCAGTTTTTAATTACAGCTGTTATTATGGCCGTAATAGCCATGACGATGTCTATCATATTCCGTATGCAATTAGCATGGCCGGGCGAAAAATTCGGGTTCATTAACGCCATGTTGGGCGACAAATGGGGTAAAGACGGCGTAGTTAATCCTCATATGTATTTAGCCTTAGTTACCATACACGGTACCATTATGGTATTCTTTGTATTAACGGGTGGGTTAAGCGGTACCTTTGCCAACTTATTAATTCCTTACCAGGTAGGTGCGCGTGATATGGCTTCGGGTTTCCTGAACATGTTATCATACTGGTTCTTCTTCGTTTCAAGCTGTGTGATGTTATCTTCTTTATTTATTGAGCACGGCCCTGCATCAGGAGGGTGGACCATCTATCCCCCGCTATCGGCATTACCGGAAGCTATGGACGGATCTAAATTAGGGATGACCCTTTGGTTAATTTCTATGACCCTGTTCATCGTATCTTCTTTATTAGGTGGTATCAACTACATCGTTACTATATTAAACTTACGTACTAAGGGTATGACGATGACACGTATGCCTTTAACCATCTGGGCTTTATTAATTACGGCTATCTTAGGGGTATTATCGTTCCCTGTATTAGTTTCTTGTGTATTATTATTGATCTGCGACCGTAGCTTAGGAACAAGCTTTTATTTATCGGATATTTACATTGGAGGCCGCCCCTTAGATAACGTTGGCGGTAGCCCTGTGTTATTCGAACACTTGTTCTGGTTCCTAGGTCACCCGGAGGTATACATTGTATTATTACCAGCTTTAGGTATTTCATCAGAAGTGATCTCTACCAACTCCCGTAAACCCATCTTTGGTTACAGGGCCATGATCGGGTCTATGTTAGCCATCGGTTTCTTATCGTTTATTGTGTGGGGTCACCACATGTTTTTAACGGGCATGAACCCCTTCTTAGGCTCTGTATTCGTATTTACAACCTTATTAATTGCCATTCCTTCAGCGGTAAAAGCGTTTAACTACATTACTACTTTATGGAAAGGTAATATCCAGTACACACCGGCCATGTTATTCTCTATCGGCTTGGTTTCTTCATTCGTAACAGGCGGTGTAACAGGGATCATCTTAGCCGATTCAACTTTAGATATTAACGTGCATGATACATACTTTGTGGTAGCTCACTTCCACATTGTAATGGGTCTGTCTGCCATCTTCGGTATGTTTGCGGGCGTATACCATTGGTTCCCGAAATTGTTTTTACGGATGATGAGTAAAAAACTGGGGTACTTACATTTTTGGTTAACGTTTGTATGTGCTTACGGCGTATTTTTCCCGATGCACTTTTTAGGACTGGCGGGCGTACCTCGTCGTTACTATACAAACTCAAACTTCCCGATGTTTGATAACTTAGTGGACATTAACGAAATTGTAACCGTGTTTGCTATTATCGGCGCCTTATCACAAGGCGTATTCTTATTCAATTTCTTCTACAGTATGTTCAGAGGCGAAAAAGCACCTCAAAACCCTTGGAATTCAAACACCTTAGAGTGGACTACACCAATGGCACACATACACGGCAACTGGCCGGGAGCATTACCTACGGTACACCGTTGGTCGTACGACTACAGCAAGCCGGGTGCAGAGCATGACTTTATTCCGCAAACCGTGCCTTTAGCCGATGGCGAGCACGACGGAGGAGCACACTAAAGGATAACCATATTAAAAACCCGGAGTAGATACTCCGGGTTTTTTGTTGGTGTTTACTTGCAATATGAGATTTATGGTCATTGCGATCCTATGGCAAGCGGAGAAGCAATCTCATATATATAGCCTCTCTTAATTGAATACTTCCTTCTAATTCTTTATAAGTCAAAAGTATTCGAAACGGTCTAATTTTGCGATGGTTAATTTCCGCCGAAGGATGCGGATCGTAGCTAAAATTAATAAGATCAAACACCATAAAATACCCTGCAGCACGGATGCCTTGTTAATTTGTATGCACTACTTTTATAGCATATAAATTTAACCATGAAAAAAGCACTTATCCTTTCCGTATTCCTTACAGCCGCATGTATGCTTGCGTGTAAGAAAAAAACAACCACGCCCGATCCCGTGCCGTCTTCTACTACAACCGGCGGCACAACTACCGGGGGCTCTGCAGCCATGTCGTATAACGATGGTTCGGCAGTAACGGTTGATTCGGCAAATGCTGTTTTATATACTGCTAACTTAGGCGGTGGGGTTACACACCGCGAAATAGATATTTATGCTTTTAAAGCCGGTAAACAAACGATGGAATTTCATTTTTTGCCTAAAACGGGCGCTCAGCCGGTAGCGGCAGACTTTAACAGTGCCTGGCTTACCTATTTAACGAATGGCGGTGTTTCAGTTGGCGATAATTACGACTGTACTTCGGGCAGTTTTAATTTAACGGTATGTGATACGGTTGCCAATAAAATAACGGGCACTTTTAGTTTTACAGCGAGCAATGGCAGTGTTTCTAAAACCATTAGCGCCGGCACTATTGCTATTACCAAATTGACGAAGTAGTAAGGTATTAGCAGTAAAATAAGAGATCATAAAAACCCGGGGCGCTGTTCCCGGGTTCTTTATTGATTGAGGGTTGTCTTTGGTCTTTTTTTCTGCTCGATGAATTATTTCTTTTTCATCAAGAAAAAAAAACAAAAGAGTACTGTGTATGAGATTGCTTCTCCGCCTGCCGGCGGATCGCCATAACGATTCCATAAAAAACCCGGGGCCATCCACTCCCCGGGTTTTTATTTAGCGTTAGCAACTACATCTTTTTAACCACTACACTTGCAACAGCACTCATTAAACCTACAGGGTCATTGCCTATTACAAACATGGCTTTGTAATCCCATTCGGCAAGTAGCGTGGTTGCAGGTAAAGAAGCCGTGTCAATATAATCGGCTTTTAATAACCTGCCAAGCAATACAAAGCCTGCCGTGTCTTTTCGGTCTACATACAGGTCAATAGCGTCGGCATAACCCTTTACACATTTAATGTGCGGCCTGCCGGCATCCAGACTTACTTTAAGCTCGGGTTTCATGGTATCGGGATCAATGTTTTGAACCACCGATATAATCCCGAGATCCTGCCCTATGGCATCTGTATAGTTCACATCCGTTTTAATGCGTTTTACCAGTTTGCTTATCCTATCAAAATACCTTCGGGTACAAGGGCCGGCGCAGCCGGTAAAGCCGGCAGGGTTGGTATGGCGCCGAGGTGCTGCTGCCCGTTGGCATTTTTCATTAACTTTTTGTAGGCCGTAATATTATTAACGGTTTGCTTATATACCTCGCCAATATTTAAAACATATTGAAACAGCTCGGTATCCTGCTGTACTGAGAGCACCTCGGCCGCGGTTATGGTTAATATGCCGGCATAGCCGGGAATTTTTGTATTAAAATTACTCATCCATATCCCTTTGTCCGCGTCTGCATTAGGGATATAATTAATGGTTGTACTCATGAGTTCATGTATTAAAGTTTTATGAAAATGAGAATTACACCTTTGCGCTTTGGCGGTATGTGTAAGTGAAGCCTTTACTAACTAAAGTAGGTTGCTCAACTTCTTGTATTTAATTTTTTTAGGGTGGCATGTTATCTTGTTTTAACTACAGGCTTTAACGTGCTTAAACGCACGGAAGTTGTTGGCTTTATTTAACGTTAGGCATAACCGGTAGGTTTTGAACCTGTTTTGTGCTAAGGGTACTTTACAACCGGTTACTTTAATTGTATAACCGGTAAACGTGCTTAAAAAAATGCGCACAATAAAATGAAACATCTTTTGAAAGTATTGCCGGTAAAGACTTTCAGATAAACAACCCGGGGTTATTTTAAAGAAAAGAACCTTTATAACCTCTTTAAATGTGTTAAATAAAGCTATCATTTAACGGCGGAGATGAGCCCGGCGCGGCTGCAAATTATAAAACGCAGCTGATAATTGATTTATAGCGCCTGCTCAACGACTTATAGCGCGCTATAACCGGCTCATAGCGTCTGCTCAATGATTTATGGCGCGCTATCGTTCGTAAAACAGTTCCGTTGAGTCATTTATAGCACCTGCTCAATAACTTATAGCGCGCTATAACCGGCTTATAGCATCTGCTCAATGATTTATGGCGCGCTATCGTTCGTAAAATAGTTCCCGTGAGTTATTTATAGCGCCTGCTCAATAACTTATAGCGCGCTATAAACTTCTCAGCACCTCTGCTCACTCACAAAATAGTTCTGATAACGAGATGCAGGCGTTATTTACGGATGCAAGCGGAGCGCTTAAACAAATTGGGGCGCCTGGCCGAAACGCAGAGAGCCTTGTAAACAAAAGTAACAAGCGCTATTTGCCTGTGCTTAAGCTCCCACGGGTAGCCGTAGGTGTTTTTGTAAATTATTGTTTGTAGGTTTGGGATAGTACTACAGAAAGAATTTTTAGGAAGATAATTTAAAGTTAATATTAAAATACAGACTCTTTAATGACACTAAAATAATTTACTAGATTATGGAATCAAGAAAAGCTTATGATTTGATTTATATAGGATTAAGTATTAGACATTTAACAAACGTTAAATCAACTTTTACTTGTGAAAGGGTTATTGATCTATTAGAAAGATTGAAACAGCATATAGAATCTGCGAAATTAAAAACATCTATTAGCGGATTTGATAGTTTTATAATGCCAGTTATAACTTTTTTAAAAGATAAAAATTCTACGGCAGAAATTGGAGAAGTAAAGAAGAAAGAATTACAGGATAAC
>JBBRHI010000017.1:0-13488 GCA_038222995.1 Bacteroidia bacterium
CCTTCGCTAATCCAAAATTAAAACTCTCTTTATCCGGATGCCCGTTAATTATCAGTATTTTTTTCTTTTCCATATTATGTTTAAATCACCACATCAAAGATGTGTAACTTACTATCTGAAAATGTTACATCTTATTTTTAATATTTATATAATTAACAGGTTTAGAGCAAAGTTAACGCAGAGTTGCTTATCTGTGTAAATCAACTGATTGGTGAAATAAGTGTGGGTATTAACCCATAAAAAAATCCCGCCTATGTGTATAAGCAGGATTTTATTTTACGCTAAATTATTAATTATGCCAGTAATGCTCTTGAAATAACAATACGCTGCACTTCACTTGTACCTTCATAAATTTGAGTAATTTTCGCATCACGCATTAAGCGCTCAACATGGTATTCTTTTACATAACCGTAACCACCGTGTATTTGAACCGCTTCAGTAGTTACCCACATGGCAGTTTCAGAGGCAAATACTTTTGCCTGTGCTCCTTCTTTTTCGCAAGGTAAGCCTTGGTTTTTTAACCATGCTGCTTTATAAATTAATAAACGTGCTGCTTCAATGCGCGTAGCCATATCCGCTAATTTAAACTGAATGGCCTGGTGCTGGGAAATTAATTTACCGAATGCCTTGCGTTCTTTTGAATAAGCCAATGCTAATTCATAAGCACCGCTTGCAATACCTAACGCCTGCGAAGCAATACCGATACGGCCTCCGCCTAATGTTTTCATGGCAAATTTAAAACCAAACCCTTCTTCTCCAATGCGGTTTGCTTTAGGCACTTTAACATCCGTAAACATTAACGAGTGTGTATCGCTTCCTCTGATCCCCAATTTATTTTCTTTAGGCCCTACTTCAAAGCCGGGCATACCGCGCTCAACTATTAAGCAATTTATACCTTTATGGCCCAACTCAGCGTTGGTTTGCGCCATTACTAAGTAGGTAGAAGCAGAACTTCCGTTCGTGATCCAGTTTTTTGTGCCGTTCAACAAATAATGGTCGCCTTTATCAATAGCGGTTGTTCTTTGTGAAGTGGCGTCACTGCCCGCTTCCGGCTCCGATAAGCAAAATGCGCCAATAACTTCGCCTTTTGCCAAAGGCACTAAATATTTTTGTTTTTGTTCTTCATTTCCAAAATGCTCCAAACCCCAGCAAACTAAAGAGTTGTTTACACTCATTACCACGCTGCAAGATGCATCTATTTTAGAGATCTCCTCCATTGCCAACACGTAAGCTATGGCATCCATACCGCCACCGCCGTATTTAGGATCAACCATCATTCCTAAAAAACCAAGTTCTCCCAGTTTTTTAATTTGTTCGGCAGGAAATTTTTGGTGCTCGTCACGCTCTATAACTCCCGGTTTACAATCGTTTTGAGCAAACTCGCGAGCTGCTTTTTGTATCATTAATTGCTCTTCAGTTAATTGAAATTGCATGTTGTTTTGTTTTTAATGTTTGATTATTACCCTTACAAAAATATAAGATATTTTGAATTTTAAACCTCAATTGGTCTTTTTGTTAAAATTATTTTGTTAAGAGTTTTTACTAATTTACTATTATTTGACGGGATTTCCGGTTAATTTTAAAATAATGAAGACGAATGCCGTAAATATTATAGGAATTATGAGCGGAACCTCACTCGACGGCCTCGACATTGCCTTGTGTGAGTTCTATACCGAAAATGAAACTGTAAAATTTAACCTCCTTTGCGCTGAAACCATTGCTTATGAACCCGTTTGGAAAGAACGTTTAAAAAATGTTTATGACGCCACAGCCGAACAGTATTTTAAATTACACAGTTTATACGGCGAGTTTATTGCCGCCCGGGTCAATCAATTTCTTCGCAAACATGCACAAACAGCCGCCTATATTGCAAGCCACGGCCACACAGTTTTTCATAGGCCTGCCCTTGGTTTTAGCACCCAAATAGGTTGTGGCGCAACCATAGCAGCCCATACAGGCATTGATACCATTTGTGATTTCAGGAGTTTAGATGTAGCCCTTAAAGGCCAAGGCGCACCGTTGGTTCCCATCGGCGACAGAGACCTGTTTCCTCAATTTGAATCGTGCCTAAATATTGGAGGTATTGCCAACATTTCTTTTACAAAACAAAATGTAACCTTGGCTTTTGATATCTGCGTTGCTAACATGGCATTAAATTATTTAACGGAAACACTCGGCAAATCCTACGATGACAAAGGAACCCTTGCTTCAAAGGGAACACTGAATAAAACAATGCTGGCTGAGCTGCTGAATTTAAATACACAAAAACAATCCATCGGTAAAGAATGGTTTGACAGGTACTTTTTGCCGGTGTTGAACAGATATAATTGCAGTGTTGAAGATAAACTGGCCACCTGCGCAGAGTATTCGGCCTTTTGCATTAAAGATGTTTTGTCGGAAAATACCATTAACTCTGTATTAATAACCGGTGGCGGAGTTTACAACGATTTTTTGATCAATAGGATAAAACATTATTACAAAGGTAACATAGAGATCCCCGATGATACCATTATCCAATTTAAAGAAGCGATCATCTTCGCGTATTTAGGATTTTTAAGATCAACTCAAACTATCAATACATTGAACAGCGTTACCACAGCTACCCGAAGCAGCTGTGGCGGCGGCATTTATAAAGCATCATAATATGAACGTACTTTTAGTTTTTTTAGGGGGTGGTACAGGTAGCGTGATGCGCTTAGGTATTGCTTATTTATTTTCTAAAACAGCCTTGAGCTTACCCATAGCTACCTTAACGTCAAACGTGGTAAGCTGCTTAGTGTTTGCAATGGTTCTTTCTACATTCGGATCAAAACAATTAATTCCCGAAACTTATAAAAGCCTTATCATTATTGGTATTTGCGGCGGATTAAGCACCTTTTCCACCTTTAGTTTCGAAACCTTTGAATTAATAAAACTCGGCATGTCGGGTTGGGCCGTTATAAACATTTTAGTAAGCTGTGTATTATGTACAAGCTTATTCTTTATGTTAGCAAAGTAAAAAATTATTCCTTAATTACTTTTATAGTTTCAGTATTTCCTGTAACCGTTGATATAACAAACGAATAAATGCCTGCCGAAAAACCCGATAAATTAATGTGTGCCTCACCGGGCGAAGCAAATTCAATCAACTTAACCTGTTTGCCTGTGTAATCAACTACCAAAACCGATTTTAAATGTTCGCTCGATTGAATAAAGAAATTGCCTTGCGAAGGGTTAGGATAGATACTCATGCCATTATTAACCTGTTGTTGTTCATTGATGCCCGCACACAAATCTACTTCCACAGTTTGCGTAGAGGAAGCTGAACAACCGTTAGTTCCCGTAACCTGGTAAGTAACCGAGTATGTTCCCGCGCCAACCGAAGGATCAAATGTATTGCCCGAAACTCCTGCCCCAAGATAAGTTCCGCCTAAAGGAGTAGCGGTTAACGTATTTGTACCCGCATTAATACACATTGGCGTATTAACTGAAAAATTAATTACCGGCATTAACTTTACGTAGAGCTGATGGAGTTTTGATCCTGAACACCCGGGGTTAGAAGCCGTGATGATGTAAATAAAGGTAGAAGCCGGTGATACTGAAATGCTTTGGGTCGTAGCCCCTGTATTCCAACTGTAAGTAGTAGCCCCTACCACATTTGCATTTATTACGGTAGTTTGTCCCTGGCAAATAGTATCAGCCCCCGTTATAATAATAGATACATTATTAATAACCGTAACAGGAACCGAAGTAGAATCCTTGCAACCGTTAAGGGTTGTTCCCACAACGCTCACAGTAGTTGAGCTTGAAGGAGAAATAGTATTAGTACTTGCCGTAGCCCCATTATTCCATAAATAAAAATCGGAACCGCTTGCCGTTAAAACGCCTTGCAACGTATTACAAATGGCCGTGTTCCCTGTAATAGAAACCAAGCCGGCAGGAAATGTATTAACGTTTACCGTTTGTGAATTAATGCAACCCGTAACGGTATTGGTTCCCGTTACGGTGAGTGTGCTGATTCCTGAAGGCGTATAAGTAATAGAGGCATTGCTTGATCCGGTGCTCCAGTTGTATGTGTTGGCACCCGATGCCGTAACCGTAAGTGTTTTTCCGGGACATACAATAGTATTACCCGATACCGTGATGTTTGGTAACGGATACACATTTAGCGTATACGTAGCCTGCTTAATGCACGTATTTAAAACATTGCTTACCGTGTAAACGGTGGTGGCTGCCGAAAATACAGTATGATTAGCACCTATAAAACCATCGCTCCATACAAATACACTTCCACTGCCGTTTGATGATAAGGCAACTGTACTGTTTGGACACACAGTAGCTGTAGAACCTGTTACCTGCACCGTTGGTGAAGGAAGTACCGTCATCGTAAATTGCTGCGAAACAGACGAACAATTATTTGTAGTTCCTGAAACTGTATAAACAGTTGTAGAAGTTGGCGTAACAGCAATACTTGCGGTTGTGGCGCCTGTGCTCCAGGTATAAGTAGCCGCTCCCGATCCGGTTAACACTTCCTGCACATTATCACACATGCTGTTGTTACCGCTAATAGTAAGCGTTGGCAAAGGAGTAACGGTAATCGGTAAAGTAAGTGTAGGAGAAGTAGAACAGGAATTTTGAGCATACACGCTTAAAATACCTGTTTGTGCACTATTTGCAAAATCAAGAGTAATCGAACTTCCAGTGCCTATTACGGCAACACCTACGCCGGTATTATTCCAGTAATATACTACATCGGTTTGCGTGGCAACTGAATAAGGAACGCCCGTTTGCCCTGCACATACTGTAGTTGTTGACGTGATGAACGACCCTAAATTTGCCGGGGGCGACACAGCCGTAATAGAAGAGATCATTGTATCTGTACAGTTCAATGCATCCTTTACAACCACTGTATAGGATCCTGTGCTTAAACCTGTGATCAGGCCCGGATCATCGAAATCGTTTGTTCCGTCGTTACTCCAGTCAAAAAGCACAGTACCTGAACCTCCAAGTATATCTGCTTCTATAGTACCGTTATTAGCCCCCAGGCATATGGTAGTTGGTTCCAGGTTAGTAATATATAAAGGATAGAACGCACCGGTTGAAGTAATGATCTTAAAATCTATTTGATAGGTCTGCGGGCAAGAACCGTCGAGCGAAGGCAAAGTGTATTGAACGGATTGTATGGTAGATGTTGTGTGAGCGGTTAAAGGAACAGTCATGCTGCTTACCGCTGTTGCGCCGCCGGCAACCGGTATAACAGAAGGAGCAGAAACATCGTCGTTCTCATACCCTCTCCAAACAATCGTAATAGCTGTTGGCACATCATGAATACAATTATAGCTTCGGTTAAAAAATACGCCGTTAGTAGGAGAAAAAACCGCTAAACCCGGGGTAGCGGTGTATATGGCAAACGGCCCGTTATTTTCATTAACCGCCGCGTAATTACACATACCGATACTTCCTGCCACAGGTGCGTTATTTGAGTTAGCGGCAGGTGAATTATCCGTTGCTTTAAATTCAAATAAAAAATCACTGTTGTCAGAAGCACCCGCATCACAATCGGCATTGTTTAATACAGTTATTTTTTCAACCAATACCTTCACAGTTACCTGCGAAAATAAACTTACTGTAAAGAACAAAACTAAAAGGCCGGTAATAAGTATCGTTTTCTTCATAAAAATTATTTTAATACCAAAAATACAAAAAGCCCTTCACTAAGAAGGGCTTTTGTGAGTATTATATGAATTATTATTTATTTTTTATCTGATTTATACTCTCTTTCCATATTTTTTATAATGTCTTTCACTTGTTCCGTGCCAATGCGCTTTGCTTTGATCTTTTTATTCCTGTCGAGCATATAAATAACGGGTGTTGAATAAATATCGTATTTTTCCTTGATATTATTAATATGTACGCCATCGTATACGTTTATCCAGTCCAGCTTATTTTCAATAATATATTTGCGCCATTTTTCATAATCCTGTTGTGTATACACGCTAAATACTTTCACATCGTATTTTTCGTTTTTAAGATCGTGGTATTCTTTTAACAATTTAGGGATTTCTGTTTTACAGTGCCCGCAATCTACATCCCAAAACACCAATATTAAATAATCAGCTTTTATACTGTAAAGCGGATTAAAGGTTTGCGCCAGGTTCTGTACATTATCATAATATAACTTAGTTGCTCCCTGGCTTGTTTTTACGGTATCAAAGCCCATTTTAGCAATGGTTTTATGGCCGATGGTATCAATCATTAACAAATCGGGTGCTTTGCTGTCCAATAACAACGGTTTTAAAATATCACCTCGTTCTTTAATTTTTTCAATGGTAGCGTCATCATAAATATCTTTTGCTTGTCCTGTTCTAAAGTAAGTATCTATAATATGCACAAATACTTTGTCAAAGCCCATTACTTTAGATGATTCGTAAGTAGGCGTAAAATATGCCAGTAAAAACTTGTGCATCGATGAACCCGGTGTTGTTTTATTCATCATGCGGTCAATCTCTACATTAACTGTATCAGGATTTTGAACGATGATGTTATTAAAATATTTTTTAACACGGTCCGCAAAAAAAGGCGTTCTTAAAATTCCGTCATCTTTAAAGTTAACACCGTCCCAATAGTGATTTTTATAATAGTTATAAATATAAATACTGTCAGGGCGGCCGTTAGAAGCTTTAGGAATATCTTTAGCTTCTTTTTCCATTTTTAAGTTGATCACATCCGCTACAAACATCCCTTTATGTGCGTCTACAAATGTTTTCTCAAATGAGCTAACGGATTCATTCAGTTGTTTTGCTTTATCCGCAATATAAGCGGCCGAATCTTTTGAACTCATGCCTTTTGTTTTTGTTCTTATTTCACCGAATTCTTTATTTTTAGCCGTAATAAATTTGATGTAACCGAAAAAGTCATCATTCTCTTTTGATGTGGAGGATTTCAGGTTTTTTACAAGATCAGCGGTATCCGTGCTTATCGTAATATTTTGATTTTTGTCGCTGATAAAAAAATCGAAATAACGTCCTTTTTCCTGGCTTACAACGTAGTATACACCTTTATCCAAGGTATTTTTTCCTTTAAAAACAACGTTACCCTTCACTATTTTTTTACAGGTATCGGCTAAATAGCTTTTATCAAACTGGTAAAATGCCAAATACATTACCGTATCTTTTGCATTTTTAAAATTAATTTTGATATCATGACCTGTTTGAGCAAATGCGCCTGTCATTATTGACATACTAAGACATACTAATAATTTTTTCATAGAGCAAGGGGATAAATGTAAGTCAAAAATAATAATTAAATTGAATTATGTAAAGCCAAATTTAATCCCAATAAACCGGCACATATAACTAAAATATGTTAAATGAGTAAAGGTATTCCTCGCCTTAGTAAACGGATTGCAGTTGAAGCGTAAACTTTAATCAATTGATTTTTTATTATAAATAGTATACCCAAAATGAAAGAAGAAAGAAAAGCTGTTAGGGTTTTTATCGTAATAGTTAACGCCAATGCTTAAAGGCCCCACAGGTGAATGGTATATAAAAGCCCCCATCCCTAATATATGCCTGTACAAAAACGGTGTACTGAAATCAGCTGTATTGTCGGGTTTTTTAATAATGGAATATACCGGCTGAAAAACATACGCTTCAAACCTGACATCAAAATTTTTATAAGGCGTAGCAATAGCCTTAAGGCCGCCCGCCAAATACTGGTAAGACCTGTAATCAGCAATAAACAACGTTTGACTTTCAGGTATGGGATTAAAAGAAGGGGCCGATAAAACCGAAGCGGTATAATTACTGAAAAAGTCCTGTGAGGAATATACACCTTCCCCAAAAACCCCGATCTTAAAATACTTGATCGGTTTAATGTATTTATCAATAGTTAATTTTAAATTAAACCAGTTATGAGAAGGCGTATTAATTAACGTAGGCGTATTTTTAGACGTAGAACCCGGGTAATAGCTCTCCTGGCCGTTTACATATTTTACCCTTGCCTGAATTCTGGTACCTTCCGTCGCATATTGTTTCCTGTTCAATGTGTTTATTTCGTAAGAAACCTGGCCGTAATAAAAATCAAAAATACTCAGGTCACTTGTATCAAGCCGTGTAAAATTATCTGTTTGATAATACCTGTTTTTCCATTCACTGCCGCCTCCCGTAAGCACAACTTTACTAATGTTGCCAACAGGCAGCCCTACGTTTAATTCACCGAATAGATCTTCCTGTATTAAATAAGCAGGCTTCTCAAAATCATAAAATAAAGCGCTGCTTCGGTAATAATCCCATCGTGAAATAGTAAAAGAAGGCTCTATGTAAAAGGGGACTCTTGTAGGGAATTCAAACCTCAATTTCACCAGCGAGCTCGAATTTAACTTACCTAAATAACCATTAGCATAGGCCGAAAAGCCTATTTTCCCTACGTAATTATACTGTGCCGCCACAAAAAAATTACTAATAGGTCGGTTAGAAACGTTGCCTCCCAGATCAAAAAACAAGTGCTTGTCCTTTTTCGCATTAAGGGTTAATTTAAATTTCCCGGTAGCGGTATCTTGTTTGCTTGTAGGGTACGCAGATCTTATTTTTTCGTCGGCCATCATCCTGAAATATTGTTTTTTAACTTCTTTCAAAGTAAGTGTATCTCTTTTGCCCACTATACTTTTATAAATAAAGCGTTTTAATTTTTTATTTTTTGCATTTACCACTACCTTATCATAAACAATTTTCTCGTTCGTTACTTTACTTCTAAACGCCTCTCTTTTATGCTGCAGCGTATCTGCATTTTGATAATGTAAGATCTGTGCTTTTATTCTTGGCATATCCCTTAAAGTAGCCACATATCCGCTATCTATAAGGCGTTGCACATTATCAAAATTAAACAGGCTTACATCGGCCCAAGGCTGTATAATGATATTATTTTCACATACGGGATCAAAATTACTTTTACTCATAAACATATTGCGGAGCTGCAAAAACAAATTGTCATCACTCGGCAAAGGCGTATTTTCCGATACGGCGCTGCCTATAATAAAATCGGGGTATAATTCTTCATACATTACATTTGAAGGAAAGTTGTTGTATAAACCACCGTCAAACAGCAGTGCACTGTCAATATAAATAGGTCTTAAATACAGCGGATAACTCATAGATGCCCTGATGGCAGAAGGCAGATCGCCTTTACGAAATATAACACTTTGTTTTTTTTCAATATCGGATGCCACGCAGCGGAACGGGATCATTAAGCTGTCGAAGTTATAATGCGAGGCCGCATTGGATGCGGCAAACATTTCCATTAAATAAAAATCAATGGGTACCGAATTGATCCAGTTGGTAGCCAAGTTGGTAATGAAAGGATTATTCAGGTTTAATTTTAACCGTATCCAGGAAGCATAATCATCACGTTTACGAACAAAATAGCCGTATTTGGGCGACATTTCGCCTCGCGTTAAGTTTGCAAAAGCCTGGTCTTTTACAATGTTTTCTATTTCAACGGGCGAGTAACCTGATGCATATAAGCCTCCGATAATACTCCCTATAGATGTTCCCGAAATACAATTTACGGGGATATGATTTTCATCCAACGCTTTTAATACGCCAATATGAGCCAAACCGCTTGCCCCGCCGCCGCTTAGCACTACACCAACTTTTTGTGCTTTAAATGATTGAATACCCAATAATATTCCTATTAAAAAAAAGGAAAAGGATCGCCTGTTTATGGTGAAGCGTAATTTCACGGATAAGGCAAATTTACCTAAAATTTTAATGGCTTAACATCTATTCAATTTTCGCTTAAAATATTTTATTTCCTGAATTATTTTACTTACTTAGCAGATTATAGAACTAAGCTAGCTTGTGATAAAATATATTACCAAAAAAGTATTGTACGGTATTCTTGTTTTGTACGGAGTTATTACCGTTATATTTTTTTTATTTAACGTTTTACCCGGCGATCCTGCAACGATTATGCTTGGCCAGCGCGCCAACAAAAACGCCGTTGAGGCAATCCACAAAGACCTTGGGACTGACAGGCCTATTTTTGAACAGTATGCGATGTACCTTAATGACCTTTCTCCTGTATCCATTCATAATTATAAAAACGGCAATAGCCACTGGTACCTGGATCCCACAAAATATTCATGGAAATCGTTATTTACGGCCGGGAAAAACAAGGTAATCGTTGTAAAATTCCCTTATTTAAGGCGTTCTTATATCACTAAACGAAAGGTATCCGATATTATAGAAGAAACACTTCCGGAAACGGCCGTATTGGCATTTTCATCCATTTGCCTCGCATCATTAATCGGTATTTTTTTAGGAATTATCAGCGCCATTAAACGAAACAGTATTTACGACCGTTTATCGTTGGTGCTTGCTGTGTTAGGCATGGCAGCCCCTTCTTTTTTTGTAGGGTTAATTATTGCCTGGCTGTTTGGTTACGTGTTATCGGATTATACAGGGCTGTCACCAACGGGGAGCTTGTATGATATTGACGTTTGGGACGGTGAAAAATTAAAACTAAAAAACCTTATCCTTCCGTCCATTACGCTAGGCATACGTCCTTTAGCCATTGTTGTTCAACTCATGCGCAGCTCGTTATTGGATGTTATGGGGCAGGATTATATCAGAACCGCTAAAGCAAAAGGCCTTGCCATGTACAGTGTTATTATTAAACACGCTTTAAAAAACGCCTTAAACCCTGTAGTAACAGCCATTTCGGGTTGGTTTGCCGGTTTAATGGCAGGGGCCGTATTTGTAGAGTATATTTTCAGCTGGAAAGGAATAGGTTATGAAGTATTTGAAGCCCTAACAAAAAACGACCTGCCGGTAGTAATGGGCGCTACCTTAATTTTCGCCACCATATTCGTAGTCATTAATATATTTGTAGATATTGCTTACGGTGTTTTAGATCCTCGGGTACGCGTAAAATAATGAGCAGAAAAAAAATAGTTGCCGGTAACTGGAAAATGAATAAGACGCTGCAGGAAGCAAAAACCCTTGTGGAAAAAATTACGGAACAGGTAAATGAATTTGACGATGTTACAAAAATCATTATTCCGCCTTTCCCTTATTTACAAAGTGTTACAGAACTTATTTCCAACAAAGCTGATTTTTATTCGGGGGCGCAAAACTGCCATACACATGCACACGGTGCTTTTACCGGCGAAGTAAGTGCAAATATGCTGACATCGGTAGGTTGCAGCTACGTTTTGGTGGGGCACAGTGAAAGAAGGCAATACTTTAAAGAAAAAGAAGCTGATTTTGTATTAAAAATAAAGGAAGCTTTAAAAAATAATTTACATCCTATTTTTTGCGTTGGAGAAACAATACATGAGCGTAAAACCGATAATCATTTTAAAGTTGTTACAGAACAACTTACCGCTGTATTAAAGGAATTTTCATTAACGGAATTTTCGAAATTCATTTTAGCTTATGAGCCTGTTTGGGCTATAGGCACAGGAGAAACAGCCACTACAAAACAAGCGCAGGAAATGCATGCATTTATACGAAGCGTTGTAACAGACATTTACGATTCTAATATGGCCAATGAAGTATCGATATTATATGGGGGAAGCTGTAACGCTCAAAATGCAAAAGAGCTGTTTGCCTGTAAAGACGTGGATGGCGGCTTAATTGGCGGTGCATCCTTAAACGCGGATGATTTTTGCAAGATTATTTTTTCTTTTTAATTCAATGAATTACATCCAATACTCATTTACGGTTTTACCTCCTGAACCCGGTTCGGATATATTAATTGCTTTATTGGCAGACCTTGGATTTGAAAGTTTTTCGAATACCGACACCGGTTTTGAAGGATACATACAAGAAGAATTTGATAATGAAGAAGAGATCAGGGAATTAAAATTTGAAGATTTTTCTTTTTCTTATGTACGCCTTGTAATTCCTAAAACGAACTGGAATGAAGAATGGGAAAAAAACTTTAACCCGGTGTATGTAGATGATTTGGTTTGTATCAGGGCACATTTTCATCCTAAATCAGAAGCAGCGAAGCACGATATTATTATTACACCGAAAATGAGTTTTGGTACGGGCCATCATGATACAACGTGGTTGGTAAGCAAAACACTGTTCGAATTGGATTTTGCTCAAAAAACTGTACTGGATATGGGCTGCGGAACAGGAATACTAGCCATTTTAGCTGAACAACTGGGTGCTTCACATATAATGGGAATTGACATTGATGATTGGAGCATTGAAAATTCTATTGAGAATGCAGAAATAAATAACGCTCCGGATATTGAATTTAAAAAAGGAGATGCTTCTTTACTTCCCGGTAAAGAAACCTTTGATATCATATTGGCTAACATTAATAAAAATGTTCTTAAAAAAGATATGCCGGCTTATTATCAGTGTCTTAAAAAAGACGGATACGTGTTACTAAGCGGATTTTTTACGGCTGATGTAGATGAGCTTAAGCAGTTAGCAGCAAGTATTGGGTTTAAAGATGAAAAAAGCTATCACAAAAACGAGTGGGCTGTTATTAAGTTGAAAAAATAATCAGTTTATAGTTCCTTAAATAATTTAAATTAGCTTAAATTGTTTTTTTGCCGTGCAACCTGTTTTTACCGAAATACAAACCTTTAATAAATGGTGGCATTATGCCCTGGCCGGCTTTCCTGTACTTATTATCGCAGGATGCACTTTAGGAGTTTGGCTTAGCGGCATAACAAACGGTAATTCAAAAGAACCGTTTTTATTTTTAATTTTAATTTCAGTTTTGCTTTTTACCATAGCTGCTTTTGTTTGGTTGTTGTTGCTAAAACTAAAAACAACCATCAATGAACAAGGGATTTTAGTAAAATTTTTCGGGATGCCGTTTTGTAAACGAACTATTGCTTGGAGCGATATTAAATCGGCACACCTTATAGAATATAGCCCTTTAAGTGATTACGGCGGCTGGGGTGTTCGTTACAGCTTGTCGGGGAACGGCTGGTGTTACAATGTATCAGGAAATACGGGAATAAAAATTATCTATCAAAACGGAAAGCCTTTTTTGATCGGCACGCAATATAAAGAAGAGGCCGAAGCAATTATTAAACATTATTTTAAAAATTAAAAACGTGGAAACCGGTTATACTAAAATAAATACGGCTATACTTCAACACTTAAAATCATTGGTGGATGCCGGCGATATTTTTACGGACGAGGAAAATCTTGAAAAATACGGGCAAGATGAAACAGAAGATCTGATGTATAAACCTGAGGTGGTTTTAAAACCTAAAACCGTTGGTCAGATTTCAGCCATCATGAAATTTGCCAATGCTGCTAAGGTGCCTGTGACTGTGCGTGGTGCCGGTACAGGTTTAAGCGGTGGCGCATTACCGGTGTATGCAGGTATTATTATAAGTATGGAACGCTTTAATAACATTTTAAAAATAGACGAGCGTAATTTACAGGCCACGGTTGAGCCCGGTGTTATTAATTATACATTCCAGGAAGAAGTAAAAAAAATAGGCTTATTTTATCCTCCCGATCCGGCAAGTTG